>JBAXMU010000003.1:0-63822 GCA_037134155.1 Actinomycetes bacterium | reverse complement strand
GAATCGGCCTAAAAAAAGGCTGAGCGGACAAATCGGACATTTGCCATTCCTTAGGGGCTGACCTGCACTTTTGCAAGGCCCCAAAACTGTGAGTAAAAACTTTATCCCCGATTATGCAAGGCTTAATTTGCCGATCATTCACATGGATGTAACTCTTTAACCTGTTCGACTCCATCTGGAGCCGAGAATCTCGACGAGCAGGAAGGAGCGTGACCATGAATAACCGTTGGAATTTTCCAGTGAAGAAGTCTGCGATAGCTCTCGGAGCTGCCCTCTTGGTCTCAATCTTGGCCATCACCGACACCACCTTTGCCGAGGTCTCACTCCACCGAGATCTCGTCTTACCAAATACCTCACCCGTCGCCTCACCCAAGACTGGTGCCGCACTCACAGGTGATCAAGCTTTAGCAGTCTCGACCACTAACCCACCTTTGACCCCAGGTCTTGTTGATCTCGGAACAGTCCCGGCGATCAGCGCTCACCAGATGTCCTTGGTTGCGCTCGCTTCGGCTCAGGTCGAATTGGCGAAGACTCCGGCTGGCGCGAAGCAGGTTGCTCAGACTCTGATCGATGCCACCTACAAATGGAACGCATCTCAGGTCGAGTGCTTGACCGCTCTTTGGAATGCCGAGAGCCACTGGAACTTTAAAGCCCATAACCGCCGAAGCGGCGCACATGGAATCCCTCAGGCGCTTCCTGCGGACAAGATGGAAGTCATTGCAATGGATTGGCGTACCAATCCGATCACGCAGATTAAGTGGGGGCTTCGCTACATCAGCGTCCGTTACGGAACTCCGTGCGTTGCACTCTCAAAGCACCGCCGCATTGGCAGCTACTAAAAATTAATTGCCAGCAGGCTTGAGACCAATAGTCAGAGGCTTGCTCGTCTCGGCGAAGAAATCATTTCCTTTGTCATCTACGACGATGAAAGCCGGGAAGTTCTCAACCTCGATCTTCCAGACCGCCTCCATACCTAGATCGGCATAATCGAGCACTTCCACTTTCTTGATGCAATCTTGTGCAAGTCTGGCAGCTGGGCCGCCGATCGATCCAAGGTAGAAGCCGCCATGGCTCTTGCAGGCATCGGTCACAGCCTTTGAACGATTTCCTTTTGCGAGCATCACCATCGAACCGCCTGCTGCTTGGAATTGTTCAACATATGAATCCATGCGACCAGCTGTTGTTGGACCAAACGATCCAGATGCATAACCGACCGGCGTCTTCGCTGGACCTGCGTAATAGACGGCATGATCTTTGAAGTATTGAGGGAGTTCTTTGCCAGAGTCCAAGAGCTCTTTGAGCTTGGCGTGGGCGAGATCTCGGGCAACAACTAATGTTCCGGTGAGCTCTAACCGGGTTTTAATAGGGTATTTAGTAAGGATCTTTAAGAGATCGCCCATCGGTTGATTGAGATCAATCTTCACGACGTTATCGTCGAGGTGGGCATCGGTGGTCTCTGGCATGAAGCGAGCTGGATCGCGCTCTAACTTCTCAAGGAATACTCCCTCTTTAGTGATCTTTCCCTTAGCTTGGCGATCAGCCGAACAGGAGACTGCGATTGCAATCGGCAGGGATGCACCGTGGCGAGGTAGGCGAACGACGCGAACATCATGACAGAAGTACTTTCCACCAAATTGAGCGCCGATACCTAAGGTGCGAGTGAGTTCGAGGACCTCTTTCTCAAGATCCAGATCTCTAAAGCCGCGACCGGTCTGAGCGTTTCCGGTAGTGGGGAGTGAATCTAAGTAATGCGTTGAGGCCAACTTTGCAGTCTTCACTGTCTGCTCTGCACTCGTTCCGCCGATGACGATAGCGAGGTGGTACGGCGGGCAGGCAGCTGTGCCAAGTGAGCGGAGTTTCTCATCGAGCCAGCGCATAAATGAAGTTGGATTGAGAACTGCCTTCGTCTCTTGATAGAGGAAGGATTTATTCGCGCTACCGCCACCCTTGGCGATAAAGAGGAAGTTGTACTCATCAGGATGATCAGAGTCCGAGTAGACCTCGATCTGAGCTGGAAGATTGTTTCCAGTGTTCTTCTCTTCCCAGGTCGTGACCGCAGCCATCTGCGAGTAACGAAGATTAAGTTGAGTGTAGGAGTCGTAGACGCCACGAGAGATTGAGATCTCATCCTTCTCTGTGGTCTGGACGCGTTGGCCCTTCTTTCCCATCACAAGTGCGGTGCCGGTGTCTTGGCACATGGGCAGAATTCCGCCGGCAGAAATATTGGCGTTCTTGAGTAAGTCGAGAGCGACGAAGCGGTCATTGGGTGACGCTTCTGGATCCGTCATGATCTTTGCTAATTGTTCAAGATGATCATCGCGCAGGTAATGCGAGATATCGTGGATCGCAGCGGATGTAAGTTCTGTGATCGCTTCAGGTGTGACGGTCAGAAATTCTTGACCGTTAGCAGTGAAGGTGGAGACTCCCTCTTTGGAGACCAGGCGATACTCGGTTGTATCAGGACCTAGCGGGAGTAAATCTTCAAAGATGAACTCAGGCATCCTGCTCACCTGATTTGCCGCCGGCCTTAGCCGCATCTAACTTCGCCTTTGCGCCATCGAGCCACTCTTGGCAGACCTTGGCGAGTAACTCACCGCGCTCCCAGAGTTTGAGTGAATCCTCTAGTGAGGATTGACCAGATTCGAGTTCGGCGACGACATCAGCGAGCTCATCACGAGCCTCTTCATAGGAAAGCTTCTTCTCGGCCATGGCGTTAAATCTACTCCTTCAGTTGCGTTAGAGGGCTGCGTCAGTTGTGGCAGCGACCACACCTTCGGCGACCTTGATACTGATGTGATCTCCAGCCTTGAGAGCGGAGGCTCTGCGAACGATCTCACCCTGATCTGTAAGGACGACGGCGTACCCGCGATCTAGCGTGGATTGAGGCGAGAGCGTCCTTAATTGGGCTTTGAGGGATTCCAGGTCTTCCGAGCCAAGGGCGAGTTCGCCCTCCATCGCACGATGCGCGCGAGTGTGAAGATTTCCAACCTGCTCGGCTCGAGCGGTGATGATTGTGTAGGGATCTTTAAAGATCGGCCGAGTTCGGATCGCGGCGATGCTGTTCATCTCGGAGGTCAGCATGTTCTTCAGATAGCGCAAGGAACGCTCTTGGAGATGGCTGATCTTTGTGAGCTCTTCAACGAGATCAGGAACAACTCTCTTGCCAGCATCGGTTGGAGTCGATGCGCGCCAATCTGCAACGAGATCGAGTAGTGGTGCATCCTTCTCGTGGCCGATGGCGCTGACGATCGGGGTCGACGCTTCAGATACTAAACGAACGAGCATCTCATCGCTAAAGGGGAGGAGATCTTCAAATGATCCACCACCACGCGTAATGATGATGACATCAACATCTGGATCCTTATCTAACTCACGGAGCGCTTGTGAGACTTCGGTGACGGCGGCGGCGCCTTGAACTGCAACTTCACGGATCTCAAATCGGACTGCTGGCCAACGACGCTTGGCATTCTCGACGACATCTCGTTCGGCATCAGAGTTTCTGCCGCAGATAAGTCCGACGACATTAGGAAGAAATGGAAGGTCTTGCTTGCGGTCAGTAGCAAAGAGACCTTCTGCTGCGAGTTTGCTCTTCAACTCTTCTAATCGAGCAAGGAGTTCTCCAACTCCAACCTGCCTGATCTCTTTCACGTTCATGGAGAGCGATCCACTCTTGGCATACCAAGAGACTTTCGAGTACATCACCACTCGGGCATTTGCTGGCAAGGGATTAACTGCTTCAAGGACCGATTTGTGGCACATGATCGAGAGGCTCATATCGGCGCTGGTATCTCGCAGGCGCATAAAGACCATCTGCGCACCTGGTCGAACGGAGACCTCGGAGAGTTCGCCCTCGATCCAGACGGGCCCTAACTTGCTGAGGTAGTCACCGATCGCCTCAGAGATGACACGAACCGGAAGTGGTTCCTGCGCTGAGTTCTCGAGCATGAGCGAACTCTAATAGGCTAGGGACCATGGGTAAGCGTGTTCTCTTAGCTGCACCGCGTGGATATTGCGCAGGTGTCGATCGTGCCGTCATCGCCGTTGAGAAGGCGCTCGACCTCTACGGCGCCCCGGTCTATGTCCGTAAGCAGATCGTTCACAACAAGCATGTGGTCGCAACGCTCGAAGCGCGTGGCGCGATCTTCGTGGAAGAGACGAATGATGTGCCCGAGGGTGCAACCGTTGTCTTCTCAGCTCACGGTGTTTCACCAGCCGTGCATGAAGAAGCTGCTGCACGCCAACTCAAGACTATTGATGCAACCTGCCCACTCGTCACGAAGGTCCACCACGAGGTGCGACGCTTTGCTGAAGAAGATCTCGATATCTTATTGATCGGCCACGAAGGTCATGAAGAGGTTGAAGGAACTGCAGGAGAGGCTCCGAATAATGTTCAACTCGTTGATGGCGTAGATGGCATCAACGATTTGAAGGTTCGTGATGAATCACGAGTCGCCTGGCTCTCGCAGACCACACTCTCTGTCGATGAGACACTCGAAACTGTTGCGGCACTCAAGCAACGCTTCCCAAATCTCATGGATCCACCATCGGATGACATCTGTTACGCGACACAGAATCGCCAGGTCGCCATTAAGCAGATCGCACCACTTGCAGATCTCGTTCTCGTGGTTGGTTCAACAAATTCATCGAACTCAGTTCGACTTGTCGAAGTTGCGAAGGAGTATGGCGCACGCGCTGGCTACCTCATCGATTACGCCGCAGAGGTTAAAGATGAATGGTTTGATGGCGTTGAGACCATCGGCGTCAGCAGTGGAGCATCTGTCCCTGAAATTTTGGTCGAAGATCTCTTGAAGGAGTTAGCTCGTCGTGGCTTTAGCGATGTTGAGACCATAACAGCGATGGAGGAGCATCTCCTCTTTGCGTTGCCACCAGAGCTTCGTAAAGATCTAAAGGCAGCTGGTAAGTAAGGCTTTCGCTTACTTTTTTATTCAGTCTTATTTAATCTTATTCAGCGCGAGCTGCGCGGCTCTTCGCGATGTAATTACCCCAGGAGATAAGCGCGCCGATAGCGAGATAGGGCGCGAGTGCGGCAAGGGTTGTCACAAGATCTAAACCAAGTCGTGCAACATGAAGACCAACTCCACCCAAGGTGCAGAGCACGATCACTGTTGCGGCAAAGAGTGCGAGTGGTGGGTTTACTGCATTGATGAACTCAGTGCCCTTGCGGCCGAGGTAGATACCACCGGCGATCGAGAGCAAGAGGGCGATGCCAGTAAGTGTGCCGATCTTTCCGATTGCATACTCAAAGGTCTCAATGATGAGGATGAAGAGGGATTGAAGAATGATGATGCCTGGAGCCGTGAGGCCAGGACCTTTGATCGGCTTCTTGATCTGATCGATCGAGGGAAGCTTTGATTTCGCACTCATATTCACATTACTCATTATCCTCTAAACCATCCTCGATCTCATCAATTTCCTCGCCATCGAACTCGGAGAGTTCAAGCTGCTTACTCTTTATCGCGCGTACATCATCTTCAACCTCATCGAGAGAGCCAATCTTCGCTGGGGTTGGTACGCCAAGAGCGACCATCTTGCGAGCGGGGCGGAGCATATTCTCTTCAGCGGATTGAACGAGATCGTTAAATGCTCGTTCTGAACTCTTAATACTCTTCCCAAGAGTTGCGATCTTGGTATGTACACGACTGATCCGCTTAAGGAGATCACCTGCGAGTTCGGTGATCTTTGAGGCATTGCGAGCCATATCGGATTGGCTAAAGACATAGGCAACGGTGCGAAGGAGCGCCATCATCGTTGTTGGCGTTGCAATCGTTATGCCCTTCTCAAAGGCTTTATGGAGAAGTTGGGGATCAACTTCTAACGCCTCACTCAAGATCGATTCAAAGGGAGCGAAGAGAACGACATAGTCAGGGGAGTTGCCCTCGTTCTGATAACCCTTCTTGGCGAGATCGTTGACATGGCCCAAGAGATCTTTGGCATGAGATTCCATCAATGAACGACGAACTGCAGGATCTGATTCACCTACCGCTTCGAGGAATCGATCGAAGGGGAACTTAGAGTCGATAAAGATCTCAGAGCCACCTGGAATGGCGATGCGAATATCTGGACGAGCTGAATTGGCAACAGCAGATGTGCGAGTATCTTGTTTGAAGAAGTGGATACCTTCCAGCAGACCGGAGGATTCCAAGATCATCTCAAGTTGGGCCTCGCCATATTTGCCACGGCTCTGCGAATTGGAGAGCGCACCTGCAAGCTTGGTCGTCTCGCGGAGAAGGTGCTCGTTGCCATTCTTCATCGTCTCGATCGTGCTCTTGATGGCGGCTTCGGCGCTCGCACGCTTTACCTCGGCATCCTGGGCCTGAGCAGTGAGAGTGGCGATCGTCTGCCTCACCTCTTTGAGAGATTGATCGAGCCTGGTCTTATCCTCATTCTCAGCGTGAAGGCTCTGAAGTTGAGATTCGAGGAGGTCGGATTTGCTCTTCTCGGTCGCTAATTGGCCTGCGAGCCCCGAAGAGGTGCGCCGGCCAGCAGAAAATCCAGCGAGGAGGCCGAGAATAAGCGTGCCAAAGGCGAGAAGGATAGATATCACTGGGCTCATAGCCTCATCTTGGCAGGGAAGACTGACAAAGCACCGTAGGCTCTACTCCTCGTGAGCCTCTCAATCGGAATCGTCGGACTGCCCAATGTGGGAAAGTCGACCCTTTTTAACGCCTTGACCAAGAACAACGTCTTGGCGGCGAACTACCCCTTCGCAACGATCGAACCCAATGTTGGGGTCGTTGGGGTACCAGATCCTCGCCTCACCCAGTTGGCCACGATCTTTGGATCCGAGAAGATTCTTCCGGCCGCAGTCTCCTTTGTAGATATCGCCGGCATCGTTAAGGGCGCCTCTGAAGGTGCAGGCCTTGGCAATAAGTTTTTAGCAAATATCCGTGAGACCGATGCGATCTGCCAGGTCATCCGCGTATTCAAAGATGAGAATGTCACACGCGAAGGTGAACGTACCGCGAACTTCGTCGACCCAGCATCAGATATTGAAGTGATCAATACCGAACTTGCGCTCGCTGACCTCCAAACAATTGAGAAGGCCCTTCCTCGGTTAGAGAAGGAAGCCCGCATCAACAAGGAGAAGGCTGCAGTCATCGAAGCAGTAAAAGAGGCACAGAAAGTTTTGAACGATGGAAAGTTGCTCGCTGGATCAAAGGTCGATCTCGCAGCGATCGCCGAACTTCAATTGATGACAACGAAGCCATTCCTCTATGTCTTCAATGTCGATGCCTCCGAACTTGGCGATGCCGCGCTACGCGCACAGTTGCAGGCGCTCGTCGCACCAGCTGAGGCGATCTTCCTCGATGCAAAGACTGAGGCTGAGCTCGCCGAACTCGATGATGCAGATGCGCTCGAGCTCTTAAAAGAGATTGGTATGGATGAACCAGGCCTTGCAACTCTTGCTCGCGTCGGTTTTGAAACTCTAGGACTCCAGACATATCTCACCGCCGGCCCGAAAGAGTCGCGTGCGTGGACAATTCATAAAGGAGATACCGCACCAGCTGCGGCGGGTGTGATTCACACCGATTTCCAAAAAGGTTTCATCAAGGCTGAAATTGTGGCCTTTGGTGATTTGCTCGAAGCAGGTTCAATGACAGAGGCCCGTGCTCGCGGAAAAGTCCGCATAGAAGGTAAAGAGTATGTAATGGCCGATGGTGATGTAGTGGAATTTAGGTTCAATGTCTAACATGTCTAACACGTCTAAGATCAAATACGAGAAGAGCCCATTCATAACTGGCGAACTCAAGAAGCGCGATGACCTCCGAAATGTGGCGATTATTGCCCACGTTGACCATGGCAAGACCACACTTGTCGATGCGATGCTCACCCAATCTGGTGCATTCTCTGAACACCAGAAAGAGGGTGAGAACCGCGACCGCGTCATGGACTCGATGGATCTCGAACGCGAAAAGGGAATTACCATCCTTGCCAAGAACACATCGATCTTGCGTGGATCTCAGACCGTTAACATCATCGATACTCCAGGCCACGCCGACTTCGGTGGCGAAGTAGAGCGCGGACTTGAAATGGTCGATGGCGTGATCTTGCTCGTCGATGCATCTGAAGGCCCACTTCCTCAGACTCGCTTCGTACTTCGCAAGGCTCTGAGCAAGAACCTTCCCGTCATTCTCGTTATCAATAAGGTTGACCGCCCAGACTCACGTATTCCAGAGGTTGTGGATGAGGCTTACGGTCTCTTCTTAGATCTCGATGCGACTGAAGAGCAGATCGAATTCCCAATCGTCTATGCATCTGCAAAGGCTGGACGCGCTTCTATGAATCGCCCTGGCAATGGCGAGATGCCAGATCTTCCAAATCTTGATGCGCTCTTCGATGTTATCTTCAAAACTATTCCAGCTCCTACCTATCACGAGGATGCACCGCTTCAAGCACACGTGACGAACTTAGATAGTTCGCCATACCTCGGTCGCCTCGCACTTTGTCGTATCCGTGAAGGTGTCATCAAAAAGGGTGAGACTGTCATGTGGATGAAGGCAGATGGATCGAGTGAGCGAGTGAAGATCTCTGAACTTCTGATCACCAATGGCCTCGAGCGCGTACCTGCTACACAAGCTGGCCCTGGAGATATTGTGGCGATCGCCGGTATCGAGACTATTACCCTCGGTGAGACTCTCGCTGATCTAGAACGCCCACATGCCCTTCCTCCGATCATCGTGGATGAGCCATCGATCTCTATGACCATTGGTATCAACACCTCTCCGCTTGCAGGCCAAGAAGGAAAGCTCTTGACTGCGCGCCAGGTGAAGAACCGTCTCGATGCAGAGTTGATCGGTAACGTCTCACTTCGCGTTGTAAATACTGACCGCCCGGATACATGGGAAGTTCAGGGACGAGGCGAACTTCAACTCGCAGTTCTTGTTGAAATCATGCGCCGTGAAGGTTTCGAACTTACCGTTGGAAAGCCACAGGTAGTTGTGAAGACTGTCGATGGCAAGTTGCAAGAGCCAATGGAACGCCTCACCATCGATATTCCTGACGAGTTCCTCGGAGTTGTTACGCAGCTCATGGCACTTCGCAAGGGTCGCATGGAGCAGATGGTTAACCATGGCACCGGCTGGATCCGCATGGATTACAAGGTTCCATCACGTGGCCTGATCGGATTCCGCACCGAGTTCCTTACTGAAACTCGCGGAACCGGTCTCCTTCACCACGTCTTCGATGGTTACGAGAATTGGCATGGCGAGATCCGTACGCGTATCAGCGGATCACTTGTTGCTGATCGTCGCGGCGTTATCACTGCATATGCAGTCGGTGGAATTCAAGAGCGCGGAACGATCTTCCTTGAGGTCGGCACCGAGGTCTACGAAGGCATGGTCTGCGGCGAGAACTCTCGTACCGAAGATATGGATGTCAATATTGTTCGTGAAAAGAAACTCACCAATATGCGTTCATCTGGCGCCGATGATGCTGAAAAGATCATCCCGCCTCGTCTACTCAACATGGAGCAGGCACTTGAATTCTGTCGCGAAGATGAGTGCGTGGAAGTTACACCAAAGCACGTTCGTGTCCGTAAGGTGATCTTGGACCAGAACGAGCGTGGTCGCCTAACCTCCCGTAATAAGCGCACCAACCAGAACGTCGATAACTAAACCTGAAGTAGATCTGCAGTAAATCTGTAGTGAAGTAAGCCATTTAGGGCTGATATCCGCGCCGTAGCGCTTGGATGTCAGCCCTATTCGCTTAGATAGGGGCTATGGCACAGAAGCAGGGGAGCGACCCCACACTCACCCTCCTTCGCCGACCTATTCGCACGAAGACGCTCCAACCCGATGCCTCACAAGATGCCGTCCTTGCAGCAAGGGGTCGCGTCGCAATCTTTGGTGGCCCTGGAAGCGGAAAGAGTTCGACTCTTATTCGCACCGCGATCGATCGCGTGCAAGGCGGATTAGATCCATCCTCACTTTTAATTCTCACCTATGGTCGCGAGAGCGCATCCGATCTTCGAGATGAGATTGCACAAGCATCAGGAGCCACTTCCTTCGAAGCACTTGCTCGCACATTTCATTCGCTCGCCTTCTCTATCCTCAACGAGAAGTTACGCCCTGAAGATCCTTCGTACATCTTGATCTCAGGAGCAGAACAAGATGCCTACATTAAAGAACTTCTTCAAAACGTTGGCGCGAAGATTCCATGGCACTGCGATCTTGAAGAGGCCCAGAAGACCCGAGGCTTTATCCGCGAGGTGCGCGATCTCATCTCTCGTGCAACCGAACTTGGATTGACAGCGAAAGATCTTCAGAAGTTAGGGTCAGAGTTAGACGAACCATATTGGGATGGTGGCGCTAGGTTCTGGGCCTCCTATTACAACTCGATGCAACTTCGCAATCGAACGGTCACAGATTCACCGATCCGGATCGATCCATCCTCAGTGATCGTAGAAGCGATCGATCGGTTGAAGAGTGACCCCGAACTACTCGCGCTCTATCGCAATCGTTTCAAGGTAGTGATGATCGATGAGTTCCAAGAGAGCGACCGCTCCCAGCGCGCACTTCTCTCACTCCTTGAAATCCCAGAGCTCCTCCTCTTCCTTGATCCAGATTCTGCAGTAGGGCGGTTCCGCGGTGCAGATCCAGATGGAGTCAACGCGTGGGTAAAGAGTTATGTGGGCACAACCCTCACCCTCACAACTCGATACCGAGGCAGCGCGCCTATCAGCGATCTTGGGGCCGAGATCGCCTCAGGATTTAGATCCCAGAACCTAGCAAGAGCCCGCAGAAGCGTTGAAAATAAAGGAGATAAAGCCGATCCCGCCGATCGCACGGATCACAAAAAAGGTATTGATATCGGCAAATTCGCTAACCAATCGGCTGCAGCGAGCCATATCGCCTACCAATTACGTCGCGCACATCTAGAAGATGGCCTGCCATGGTCTGAGATGGCGATCCTGGTCCGCACCCCGGGGGATCAAGTCAGTGCGATTCAACGTGCCTGCGCGCAGAGTGGCATTCCACTCACCATCGATTCGCAGGCCGCAGCTCTCGCAGATAACCCTGCGGTGAGGCCGATTCTTGATATCGCTCAACTCATTATCGATCCATCCTTGCTCACAACCTCGTATTGGCCAAAGATTGAAGAGTTACTCCTTACCGAGTTCGGTGGTGCGGATTCGATCACTCTTCGACAGATTCGCCTCACATTAAGTAAGGCTCGAAGAGAGGGTGATCTTCGTTCGACGACGCAGATGATGATCGATGCGATCACTGATCCGATCGGTGAAATTGAAGATCATCAGATTCTTCCGCTCGTGCGCCTACGTGATCTCTTACGTGCTGGTCGTAAGGTTCGCAATAATCTCACCGAACTCTTATGGGCGATCTGGTCAAACGCCAAAAACTACGAAGGTCAACCGATCCCCGCACTCTGGAGATCTCGAGCACTTGCCGGTGGTTCACGCGGCGCAGCGGCTGATCGCGATCTTGATTCTGTCATTCAACTCTTTGAATCCGCGCGCCGCTTCACCGATCGCATGGCCCACGCAACCCCACAACTCTTTATCGATCAACTCATGCAAGAGCGAATCCTCAGCGATGCCATCTCATATCGCGCTCAGCGTGAAGAAGTTGTCACTCTGACGACCGTTCACTCGGCGAAAGGGCAAGAGTGGGATCTCGTTGCAGTCGCCGGCCTTCAAGAGGGGAGTTGGCCAAATCTCGCCGAACGTGGCTCACTCCTCGGCTCCGAACGATTGGTCGAAGCTGTACGGACCGGGTTAACCGCTCGAGATCAGATCGCTGCAAGTACAAGTGCCGGGCTCATCGAAGATGAACGACGCCTCCTTCATGTGGCGCTCACACGAGCCAAAACCAGGCTTATTCTCACCGCTTCTCAAGAAGAGGACTCCTATCCATCTCGCTACTTTGAAGAGATCTACGATTACATTCACGGCACCTCCTCCGAGGATGCCGAGATCATTACGCCAGAGCGTGCGATTACTCAACAAGCGCTCGTTGCCACCCTTCGACGCGATCTCATGAGTGATGAGAGTGATAGAGCAACGAAGGAGTTCTCCGCATCTCTTCTTCGAACCCTGGCTGATGCTGGAGTGCGAAGCGCCGATCCACAAAATTGGTTGGGAATGCGCGAGATCAGCACTGATCTCGCACTCAATGCCCCTGATGAAGATATCTATATCTCACCAAGTAGTCTGCAGAACTTCGTCGATTGTGGCTTGAAATGGTTCCTCGAGAAGAGTGGCGCCAAAGATGGCGACTCAACCGCTCAACTCCTCGGTGTCGCTATTCATGCTCTCGCCGCGCTTGTGATGAAAGATCCTGATCTCACTGCAGAACGCGCAATTGAATCTCTCAGTAGCGCTTGGTCGATCGTTGACCAGAATGTTGGCTGGTACAAGAGCTCCCAACTTGAGAGTGCATCTGAGATGCTCCGCCGATTCTTCGCATGGAGCGAGAAGAATGATCGCGTTCTTATCGCAGCCGAGAAAGATTTCTTCGTTCGAGTGGGCCGAGCAGTTATTAGAGGTCAGGTAGATCGACTTGAAGTAAGTGCTGACGGAACTACGCTCCACATCGTTGATCTCAAGACCGGAAAGACCTTCGCTACCGAAACCGAGACGCTCGAGCATCGCCAATTGAAGGCCTATCAACTCGCCGTGCTCCATGATGGTTTCTATTTGCCAGAAGATGAGGCTCGGATTACCGAGATAACCGAGACCGGTGGCGCCGAACTTCTCTTCCTCGCAAAGACGACGGCGAAGAATGAGTCACAACCACAACCACCTATTGATCGCGCTGAGGTGGAGGCTGATATCGCCTCGATCGCCGAAGGTATGGCAGCAGCAACCTTCACCGCCCGGGCGAATAAGCGCTGCGGTACATGCGCCGTAGCCTCGCTCTGCCCGATTCAAAGCGCGGGACGGAGCGTCCTCGATGAGTAACCAGACGAACCACGCGTTGAAGAACGCTCAGATTGTTGATGGCGTAATCCAGTTACGCGAAGAGATCACTCCACTTCAGATTGCCGAAGGCCTTGCTCGAGTCGGCGGAGCATTCATTCCTCCAACACTCGAGCAAGCGGCGATCATCGGATCAAAGCATTGGGGACCGGCCGTTGTTATTGCGGGAGCTGGCTCGGGTAAGACTGAGACGATGACACAACGAGTGCTCTGGTTAGTCGCTAATGGTGTTGTAGCTCCAAGTGAGATTCTTGGTCTGACATTTACCCGAAAGGCAGCGGGGGAGTTAACTTCCCGTATCCAGAAGCGCCTTCGCCAGCTCCGTAAAGCAAATATGTTGCCAAGTGACGCCTATTGCCCACTTGAAATCGCCGTCGATATCTCGACCTACCACTCGTATGCAGGAAGAGTTCTCTCACAACATGGCATTCGCTTAGGTATCGATGCAGAGATTGAGCCGTTGGGTGAAGCTGCGGCATGGCAACTCTTTAGTGAGATCGTTGCCGAGTTCCCAAGCACGCTCCATCCCATCGATAAATCCCCAAATACAGTGGTAGATGCGATTATCTCGCTCTCATCGCAGATCGCCGAACATAATCGAACCCCGCAAGAGGTTCGCGATGCCACAGAATCTCTCCTAGAGAAATTTGCGACTATCGATCTGGCGAAGAGCAATGCAGATGTCACGAAAGCGATCTCGGTTGCGCAAGAGCGCTTATCCATCTTGCCTATGGTTGAGATCGCCGATAAGAAGCGACGCGATGAGGCGCTCTTGACCTTTGATGACCATATGAGCCTCGCTGCAACCTTGGTCTCATCCATTGATGATGTCGCGCTCGCCGAGCGGGCAAAGTACAAGGTCGTTCTCCTCGATGAGTATCAAGATACATCCGCCTCCCAGATCCGTTTTCTCTCTGCCCTCTTTAAGAGCGCCCCGAGTGATGCCTTTTCCATCACTGCCGTGGGGGATCCACAACAGGCTATTTACGGGTGGCGTGGAGCTTCGGCCGACACCCTCCAACGCTTTGCCGGTGATTTCCTCGACAATCTCGATACCTCTCATTGCGAGAAGTTCACGCTCTTAACGTCATGGCGAAATGATCGAGTGATCTTAGATTTCGCGAACCAGATCATCGATCAGATCTCAGTTCGATCGAGCGCTCAAGGCAGAATGCGTCAGGTTGATCGTCTTACACTCAGCAAGAAGGCTGGCATTGGGGAACTCGTTGCTGGACGATATCTCACAGCACGCGAAGAGGCCTTGGCTATCGCCGAACGCTTCGAGAGATTATGGAACGATCCTGCTCGAATTGATCAGCCTGAAGCTGATCGCTCAAGTTTTGCAGTTCTAATCCGGGCAAAGTCATATATCCCAGAGATCGAAGCGGCACTCCTCGAGAAGAACTTGCCAGTAGAAGTCGTTGGCCTCGGTGGACTCATTCACGTACCCGAAGTTGCCGAGATCATCGCTCTTCTTCGCGCACTGACATTCCCGGATGCAGGTACATCTCTTGCGCGACTACTGGTTGGTCCGCGGCTTGCGTTAGGACCACGTGATCTAATGGCGCTCGGACGATATGCTCGAAAGATTACTGAGGGATCAAAAGAGGGAAAGTCGCGCCGCCTCGAAGAGATCTTGGAGAGTGGCGAGATCGTCTCACTGGAGAATGATGATTTCGCCATTGGATCAATTATTGAAGCGCTCGATCAGATCGCTGATGCGCCACGAGAGAACTTTTCACCCGTCGGTTACGTGCGGCTCGTGGAGTTCGCCACAGAGCTCGCTGCTCTTCGCCGCCAGTTACATGGATCGATCACCGACATTCTTGTTGAAGCAGAGCGATTCCTCCGCCTCGATACCGAGTTACTTGTGCGAAGTGGCTGGGAGACCGGTCGCAGGCATCTCGACTCCTTTATGGATGAAGCGGCACACTTCCAACGCAATGGTGGCACTTTGCCTACCTTCCTCAACTGGCTCGATGTGGCAGATAAGCGCGAGGGTGGCCTCAAACCAGCATCAATCACTGTCTCTAACCGAGCGATCCAAATACTCACCATCCACGGGGCTAAGGGCGGGGAGTGGGATCACATCGCGATCCCAGGGCTAGTGAAGGGAAACTTCCCAAGCGAAGGAAAGAAGAGCGAGAGTTGGCTTAAGAACTCTGGTTCGATCCCACTCGATCTTCGCGCCGACGCCGATCAATTTGGTTTCTCTTATGAATTCCCCGCAACGCCATCGACACCAGATCGAGCCCCTAAAGCCTCTGAGGTTGCTACATCGCTCAAGAAATTTGATGATTCATGGAAGGCGCTCCGATTAGAGGAAGAGTTCCGGTTGGCTTACGTCGCCTTTACTCGTGCCAGACACTCAGCTATTGCAACTGCTTCGATCTATCGGGATGGTACGCGCGAGAAGGGGCTCTCTGAGATCTACCACTGGGTAAAGGAGCATCTCCTTGCAACAAACCCAGAGGCAATTCTTGAAGATGCAGAAGATAAAGCTGGAGTTAATCCAGTAATCGCCAACCCTCGCACTGGGCAGTGGCCTGCGCCTTCACCAAAGATGGCAAGAATTCAGGCAAGTGCTCAATTGGTTCACGGTTCCAAACCAATCGATATCGCCACTCAAGCTGAGAGTGAGAATCTCGATCTGCAGAAGAACCTTGATGATGCTCGAATGATTATTGAAGAGATCGCTCGTCGAAGAGTTGGTCAACCAATCTACCTTCCAGATCGCCTCTCGGTATCAACCTTGGTGGCGCTTAAGAGCGATCCTGAACAACTCGCACTCTCCATTCGCAGACCGATGCCGAATCCAAGTAATCCTTTTGCCGAGCGAGGAACCCAATTCCACGAATGGCTCGAACGCTACTTTGAGATCTCTACGCTCTTCGACGATTCATTCTTCGATCCAGCCACACCTCTCGACCTACCGCTGAAGGAGTTGCAAGATAAGTGGCTCGCATCAGAGTGGGCACCGCGTAGACCTATCGCCGTGGAGATGGGCTTTGAGACCACCCTTGATGGCACGGTACTTAAGGGTCGTATTGACGCTATTTATAAGGGTGCTGATGGTCGCTATGAGGTTATCGATTGGAAGACAGGTCGAGCAAAATCTGGAGATGAGTTGGCCGAGGCTGCAATTCAGCTAGCGGTCTACCGCCTTGCCTTTGCCAAGCTCCATAACCTGCCGGTGGAAGATGTCAGCGCTGGCTTCTTCTATGTCAATGAGAATCTCACTATTCGTCCAACTGCGATGATGGGCGAGTCCGAGTTGCGCGCACTCCTCCAATCCATCGAGCGAGCGGGTTAGAGAATCTCTACGCCGATCGGTAAGTGATCGCTGATACCAAGATCAGGGATTTCAATTTCGGTGATCGTTCGTTCACCGAAGTCTGGGATATGGGCAGTGATGTAATCAAATTGAATCTTTGATCCCCATGATGGATATGTATTCATCGCTCTTAACGATCGCCAATGCGTTCCACGGACAGGTAGGGCCCATCCGAGATTGAGATCTCCCATAACAATTGGATTTCCCGGTAGCGCCTTCATCCAGCGACGCACCTTCATCAATTGGTAGTAGTTCACAAAGGGAACGAATGAGAGATGAGTGACTGCGACGGTAAAACCATTCTCTAACTCAGCAGCAAGCGCGACTCGAGGTTCATCACGGACGTAGATGAAACGGATGGGAATTCGTTTCGTTGCTTCCGCTTCGCCCGAATCACCCCCTGCTGGTATCACAAGTGGTAATCCAATGCGGCTACGACCAAGCTCTATGCGATGCCACTTCTTGACTGGAATAGTTGAGATTAAGCCGATGCCGTATCGCGGTTCAGACTTTGCACGTGGCTTTGCACCTGACTTTGCACGTGGCTTCACTCCTGATGATTCTTCAATCACTTGTTCATCGCCACGAAGTGCACGCCAAGTTTCTCCTGGCGTACCCATGATCGCTGGCGCAAAGGCCCAGTGTTCGGCATCCATTGCATCAGCCAGGATCTCTACTTGAGAGAGATTGGCAGAGCGCAGTTGATCCGCATCGACTTCCTGAACCCCAAGGAGATCAACACCCAATTCGGCGAGTTGCTTGCCGGCAAATTTCAGTAGGCGCGTTGCCTCTTTGGCCGGAAGTGGCGTTGAAGGGGGTGGCAGCGGTTGCCCATGGAGCAGATTCCACGAGATGACCTTCATAGACCAAGGCTAGTAGGGTCGCCTCCTGCGCGCTTGCCCGAAAATCTCAGGCTAGCCCGCGTAGATAGCGCCACGATTGGGGGAGTTCATGAAGATTCTCAATCTGCCGCTCGCCCGAAGCCGAGTCGATCGCGCCGAACATCTCCGTAAAGATCCGATCGCCCTGGAGGCGCTCTGGGATCGCGCCCGGGTCATTCACTTTGATGGCGAGAAGTTCCTTATCGATCCTGCCACATCCGCACTTCGTTTCCTGAAGAGCTTTGAAGCTCCAGATAATGGCGATGAATTCTTCCTTGGCTTAGATGGCAATCAACCGTACTTCCTCTTTATGTCGCCGCAGATCAGCGGTGAGGCCGAGAATTACAAGACTCTCCGTGAGATCGGTGGCGCACTCGATGATCTTCAGATCGGTCTCGCTGTTCACTCACAAGGTCTAGCGAACTGGCATCGAAAGCATCCGCATTGCTCACAGTGTGGTGCAAAGACAGTGCCCGCTCTTGGTGGATCAATTCGAGAGTGCCCGCAGTGCAGCGCACAACATTACCCACGGACAGATCCAGCGATAATCGTCTTAGTAAAAGATGCGCGCGATCGCATTCTTCTTGGACATCAGAAAGTTTGGCCCGAACATCGCTTCTCAACCTTTGCAGGATTTGTTGAGACGGGTGAATCCTTTGAACAGTGTGTCTCGCGCGAAGTTGCTGAAGAAGCTGGCGTGCTGGTCAGCGATGTGAAGTACCTTGGATCACAACCATGGCCTTTCCCGGCATCACTCATGATCGCCTTTGAAGCAACGATCGTCGACCCAGAGAATGCCAGGCCCGATGGCGAAGAGATTGAAGAGATTCGCTGGTTCGATCGCGACTCCATCATTGAAGAGATCCAAGCAGGTGAACTTCTCTTGCCGCCGAAGATCAGCGTGGCACGAGCCATGATCGAATCTTGGTACAACCTGGTACCGCTCGCAGATGGCAGCGCTCGTCCAACCTTTGAATCTATTGAGAGTGCACAGACGCTTGAATCTTGGCGAAAGTAGTTCAAAGAGATGAAGTTAGAGGAGATCTTGCATGGGCTCGATCCCGAGCAGCAAGAGGCAGTTAAGGCGATAAGAGGCCCGGTCTCAATCATTGCTGGCGCAGGAACAGGTAAGACCAGAGTCATTACCCATCGCATCGCCTATGCGATCGAAGCGGGCGTCACTGATCAGAGTAAGACCTTGGCACTTACATTCACTGCTCGCGCCGCTGGTGAGATGCGCGCACGGCTTCGCGCCTTGGGCGTGCCCAATGTCAGCGCACGCACCTTCCACTCAGCAGCTTTGAAGCAGTTGATGTACTTCTGGCCCTACTCCTTTGGTGGCGCCTTTCCCAAACTATTAACGAGTAAAGCTGGCTTTATGTCAGAGGCGATGGGCCGCAGCGATACCTTCTTGGCCCCGGGGGCCACAACACTTCGTGAAATTTCCAGTGAGATCGAATGGGCGAAGGCGGGCGAGTTCGGTGCAGATCAATACGTCGAATCAGCGATCGCAGCCGGGAGAACGCTACGTATCCCTAATGGAAAATCAGATCGCGAGAACTTTGCCGAGATTGCAAAGGTCTATGACTCGTATGAGACGCTCAAGCGCCAAGAGCGAGTGATCGACTTTGAAGATGTTCTCTTACTCACCGTTGGCATGCTAGAAGAAGACCGCGCAGTTCGAGAGCGAGTCCGCGATCAATATCGCTACTTCACTGTCGATGAGTATCAGGACGTCTCACCGTTGCAACAACGCCTTCTCAATCTCTGGCTCGGTAACCGAAACGATATCTGCGTAGTGGGTGATGCCGCTCAGACTATCTACTCATTCGCTGGTGCGACATCAGCATTCCTTCTCGGTTTCACTGGTCGATTCCCAGATGCGAAGGTGATTCGACTTACTCGTGGTTATCGTTCGACCCCCGAAATTATTCAGATGGCGAACCAGGTCTTGCAGGCGAGTGAGAGTCACGGCAATCAACAGCTCGTCTCGATGAATACCCATGGCCAGAACTTCGAGCTCGACCATTTCCAGAGCCCAGCGAGTGAATCAGTGAAGGTTGTTGATCGCATCTCACAACTCATCTCAGGCGGAGCGACCGCTGAGAGCAAAGAGGTGAGCGTTGCGATCCTCTCGCGCACCAACCAACAACTCGATCTCTTCGAGCGCGAACTGCGCAATCGAGGCATTGAATCTCAACTGAAGAGCACCGAGCGCTTCTTTGATCGAGTAGATGTCCGTGATGCGATGAAGGTAATCCGCAGTGCATCCGTCATCCCAAACGATGAGAATTGGTTGCGCGATTTAGAGTCGGTGCTGCGCCCATTCGGCGATGCCGATTACATCCGAGCGCTTATGAACCTGGCAAGAGATATGCATGCAGATGGCGCTCCAACGATGCGCACCTTCTTGCGTGAACTAGAGGACCGGGCCGATCAAAATAACCCGCCCCCTCTTCCTGGCGTAGTCCTCTCGACCCTCCATGCGGCAAAGGGCCTTGAGTGGGATCACGTCTTCCTTGTTGGCGTTAACGATGGAACCTTGCCTCTGCATGATGGTTCCGGCTCATCGACGAGCACGCTCGAGGAGGAGCGACGCCTCTTCTATGTGGGCCTCACTCGAGCTCGCAAGCAGGTGCATCTGAGCACATCAGGGGAGCCGAGCCCCTTTCTCGCATCTTTGAAGTAACGAGAAGGCACTCAAATTAATTAGCTTGCGCCGATCAATGCGGGTGCTTTACCCTAAAGCCGTGGAGATCATGAGTACATCATCATCAATCAAGGGAGCCGTCATGGGCTCTACTTGGCGTGCCACAACACCTGCGACCCATACCCATTTTGCGGCCGTAAATGCACCCGCTGACGCAACCCGTCACGGATATTCATTTACATATGCCAATAAGTACGGATCAGGCGGAACCTGGAGCACTATCGGTTAACCGATAGAGAGCCACCAGGGCCGCAGATCCGAAAGGATATGCGGTCCTTTTTTATTTTCGGAGAAGACAAGTCAAACTAAGTGAGAGGAAGTGAGAGAAGTGAGCGTTCTCTTCAGCGAGTTATTAGTACCAGGATGGGCCGAGTCGAAGGAGGGCATCGACGGCGGGGAAGCCATGATCGGCCTCTCAGATGTGACCTGCGTGACCGGAAGCGGCGATGAGTTCACGCTTCCTTGCCACACCGCAGATCCAGAACTCTTCTTCTCGGAAGAGAGCGTTCAGATCGCGATCGCTAAGAAGATGTGTGGTGGCTGCCCAATGCAGAAGGCATGCCTTGAAGGAGCCATCTCTCGGGGCGAGCCATGCGGTGTCTGGGGCGGAGAACTCTTCGAAGGCGGTCATGTCATCGCGGCCAAGCGCGGCGTCGGACGTCCACGCACCCGCACTCTGGATGAAAGTTCCACCTTCGATCTTCCATCGGCTGCGATGGATCGAGCAAGTTAATCACTTGAGATCTTCGCCGGTAGCTCTCTAGTTCCTCGGATTGGTCCATCACTTGGATGCCTGCCGCGTAATGCACCTGGTGGGCAAAGTTAGTGACCTTTGAGGTCACGAGTGCTGCAACGAGTGCTGCTGCAGCGACAGGAAGTTCGCCCACCTGCTCGGGCTGGGCGAGAAGTGAGAGATCTTCGGGGAGCGCATCTCTTCGATGTAGCGATAGGCAGCGAAGGCAGGGCCCTACACCAGGTTCGATGATGGGCGAGATTTCGAGAGTCTGAGCAATCACCTCACTGATTGCAAGATGTCGAACTCCTTCGCTCTGCCACTCTTGAATATCTTCGGCGGATACGCCCGATGTTGCAACAACGAGATCTCGCCTTCCGCGTCCGCTCACTACGCGAAGGTCCGTGGTTGAGAGATTATGCATGACGAGATGGTTCTGTCTGACAATATCTCGATGATGGAGCGCCTTGTTCTTACCTAAATGTTCGCTCGTTACCGAGAGCGCGTTGAGATCACGAGCGTGAAGCAATGGCTGGTCGTATGGCGAGAGGTGCAGAGTTGTTGAAATGAAGCCGCTACCGACGAGAAGGGCTAAGAGGTTGCGTGCGATCCGAGTATCACCGCGGATCTCGATCTGAAGCGCTGCTCGCGCGTGAAGTTCGCCCTGGCCACCATCGGTTGATCGATGTGTGATGAGCGATCTCTCACTCTCCACCCGTTCGCTAGCGTTGAGATGGTGTTGCTGCCCCGTATGAGATGGGCTGGTGAGATTCTCAATAACTCCAAGTGAGGTGAGCTCGTCAAGGAGGTGAAGAAGTGCGCTGGGTGAGAGATTGAGTTGGTCTGCAATATGCGCGTGGGGGTGAGCTCCTGTTGAGTGGCGCAGGATCTGACGGTATGGAATTGCATCCAGGATGTAGCCATCTCGAGCATCACCCACATAGATCGTCCCATCTCTTCGTGTGAGCACTCGAAGGGAGGCTTTGAGGCGAGGATAGATCTCTTCATTCACGGGCGAAGCGTCTCGCCCTAGCTGCTGCAGAGAGTACGAATCTTCGAGTGTGTGGGAAAGAGCGAGATAAGGCATCGGCATGCGTGCAAAAGAAAACAGCCCGTACTCGTCACCTCATTGAGGCGGGAGTACGGGCTGCGAAGAACTAGCGAGTGGGACTCACTCCTTTTCTAGAGTGAAGCGATTACGCCTTACCCAAGATACGGTTGAGCTTTGTTCCACAGACAGAGCAGATGCCCTGTGCCATACGGCGACCAGAGTCAGAGACCTTGACTTCGCCTTCGAAGGCACGCTTCTCTTTGCACTTAACGCAGTAAGCGCCAGAGTTATCTTCAAGCTTTCCTACATATTTTTCGGCCATGGTGACCCTCCTATCGCCGCAGCAACTCGTCGTGATGCGCAGGTGCTTCCCGCGCTGAGCGTGCGTACGCGCTCAGGGTACCCCCGCAGAACTACGCGTGGTGGGATATCGAGGGCATTTCCTCATCGATATCTTCTGTGGATATTGACTCGGGAGGGGCCCCAATACCGGCCTCAAAGCCCTCGAGGTAGGCCTCAGCCCGTTCAAGGTCGGGATATCGGGCCAAGAGCTCCCCAAAATCGGCTCCGTGGCCTGGAATTCGAAGGTGGATCAATTCGTGGAAGATGACGCAGTTCAGGACATAGGCAGGTGCGCTCGCTAACCGGTCGGCGATCCGAATCGTCCGATCTACCGTCGTGCAGCTGCCCCATCGACCCTGCATGCTCCTCCATCGGATCGAGGAGGGGCGCTCGTGGAATTCAGGGAGATAGCGTTTAAGAAGATGCTCTGCCATCTGAGATAACTGGTCATCTCCGCGGCGAGATTTCGCCTCGCGAGTGAGGACGAGATTGATCATCTCGGGAATGATCGTTGCTTCATCTCGACGAAGCGTCCGATCTGGGATGTGAATCTCAATCACTCCATTATTTCGAAAGGCGGTGATGCCACGCTTGCGCCGGGCGGATCTAATAACTCTAAATTCGGGGAGGGCGATCACATGTGATGGGGAGGTTGTCTCTAACTTTGGTCGCTTTCCAGAAATCTTTCCGGATCTCTGGTCAGATTGAAAGTTTTGAGTCGGGGCCACAGCGGGAAAGATATCCTCGAAGATCGACTCTTGGAAAAAGTTCTCCACCGACATTCGACTTTATCCCCTGTTTCTCCACAGAGTTATCAACAAGCAGCTGATAACGATGGAAAATTTTCTCCTACTTATACACAGAATTAAGGGAGATCCCGAAAGAGTCGCGGAAAATATTTTGAGATCTCTAGTCAGTCTATTTGATTTAAGAGGGGTTTACCCATAGTTTTCTCGCACGAAGTCCTCGGATAACCGTTCATTGTCAGCAAGGGGAAGGCTGACAAAGAATTGTGCGACCGGGGGCTTCGCTTTTTTATGGGCTACAACAAACCGCTCAGATCATCAGGAACTGTGGTGCTCTTGAGAAAGGCCGCTGGATCAGCGAGGTCGCTCGCCATCGGAAGAAGTGCAGAATCTTCCCAGCGATGATCGCGCTCTTCGATACCTGCAATCTGCAAAACATCAGCCCAAAACTTTGCAGTCTCACGCATCCGTCGTGGTGATACCTCGAGATTTAAGAGTGATTTAAAGAGTTGTTGTGTAGGAGAGTTTGTTGCGCGTGCACGTCTTACAACTTCTTGGAGCGCGGAGAGAGAAGGTAATCGATCACTCGCCGCAACAGCGACAACATGATCAATCCAACCTTCAATAAGTGCGAGTGCCATCTCAACTTTTTCGAGGGCTGCAGCTTGTTGTGGTGATTGCTCAGGCATAAACATGCCACTTGTGATTGCGCGATTAATTGATTCCGCATTCTCAACATCGAGATCTCCGGAAGAGATCGCCTCTTCTGCCTGTCGTTGTATCGCATCAATATCAATAGATATTCCTCGACCATATGCAGCGATCGCATCGCGCATGTAATCGCTCAACCATGGTGCATGTGTGAAGAGGCGAACTGCTGCCGCCTCGCGCAGCGCAAGGAAGATTCGGATCTCACTCGCTTCAATATCGAGCCCTTCGCCCCAAAGCGCTAGATTCTGCGGAATAAGGTGCGGCTCGCATCGCGCAAAGAGGGGGAGAGCTACATCGTTTGCTCCTGTCACCCGCAGCGAGAGCGCTCCGACAGATTGGCCTAATTGAGTAGCGATCATGCTCCCCATAAATCCACGCATCATTGCGAGCATGCCGCCACCAAATGGCGAGGCGCCACCCATCATCGCTGCGAAGGCGGGCTTTGCCATATCTGGAATCTCATTCATATCAACATCTTCAACGTTCATGCCACTCATCAATTCGGCGAGTGCACTAGCCATTCCCTCTGCAAGTGGCTCAACAATCTTCTGCCAGCCGGCGATCGATGAATCAAGCCAATCCTTCCTACTCCATGCCACATCTTGCGGCGCAGAGAGATTGGGAAAGATCGTCGCGCTATCGAGCCAATTCTGTGCGATCTCTAGCGCTTCGCGAATCTGATCAACCTCGTGCATGCCGACTGGGATCACTGTGTTGCTCGCTAAGAAATTTCGTGCGCTATCTCGCAGGGCCGTTGTGGCGATCATCGGCAGATGTGAGGAGTCCCGAGAAGGTTGCGAGTCAGAGAAATCCCCACCCGGAGTGAATCCAAAGTTACCGCTCATGGCACCATTCTCTCCTCAAGCCCATAAAAATGCATGTATGCAGAACCCCGCAAACTCAGAGAATATTCCGCGCCGCTTTAGATTAGAGTTGGAGAGTGAGAATGGATCAAGCGCTTCACCTCGTTGCATCTACTTCAGCGACCGCTCATGGCAACCCTGCCTTCTCAGCGCTCATCTGGTGGCTCATTCCACTCTTTGCTGTGACCGGAGCGATTATCTACGTCATCTGGGTCTCGCGATTTAAAGATGGCTACGAGAATGAGACAAACCGGTCGGTCAACTCATTCCAGAGCTTCCAGCGAAGCTTTACCGAGAACAAGCCCGCGCCTGGATCCGTACGCCCGATCCCACCTCAAGCCGCAGATCAGGATCCGCTCTAAACCCGACCGAACGCTAGAGTGTGCGCTATGAGTTCATTCAATTTCCCAAATAATCCCTTCTCGCAGCGACCTGCCGGAGCTGGCCTTGGTCGAAAGAAGGTTGGGCCCTTTCCGCTGACAGTTGCCGCACTCGTCGTTATCGGATTCATTCTCATCTCACTCAGTGGCTTCTATGCCGACATTCTCTGGTTCAGATCTGTCCACTTCGCATCAGTCTGGCGCACCACCTTGTTGACGAAAGCCGAACTCTTCCTCGCCTTTGGTGCAATCACCTCTCTCATTATTACTCTCAATATCTACCTTGCTCATCGCAATCGCCCGATCTATGTACCAACCTCACTTGAGGCCGAGAATATCGAGCGCTATCGCGGGCAGTTGGATCCATTTAAGCGCCCAGCACTCATCGCTGCTGGAGTTGCAATCTTCTACTTCGCCGGTAGTTCAGGTACTCGCCTCTGGCAGACCTGGCTCCAATTTAAGAATGCGACACCATTTGGCAGTAAAGATGCCCAATTTGGCTTAGATATCTCCTTCTTCGCATTTAAGTTGCCGCTCTATCAAGCACTTATTGGGTGGGCGATTTCAACCCTCGTTCTTACTTTGATTGTCACAGCTGGAATCCATTACCTCTATGGCGGAATTCGCCCGCAGGTTCAGGAAGATCGAACATCTGTTGCTGCGCGAGTGCAGCTATCTGTACTTCTTGGACTCTTAGTTCTCGTGAAGGCTGCGGCCTACTGGTTTGATCGCTACAACCTTGCGCTCAAGTCTGGCCACTTGATCACCGGTCTCTCGTACACCGATGTCAATGCGACTCTGCCTGCGAAGGCGATCCTCGCTGGCATCGCAGTGGTCTGTGCACTTCTCTTCTTTGCAAATATCGTTCGCCGCTCATGGGTGCTCCCGGCAGCAGGTGTTTCGTTGATGGTCATCTCATCTGTTCTGATCGCCGGTCTCTATCCAGCCTTCATTCAACAGTTCCAAGTAAAGCCATCTGAATCAACGAAGGAAGCGCCATTTATTCAACGCAATATTGATGCAACTCGCGCTGCGTATGGCCTCGACAAGGTTACGATCAAGGATTACCAAGCGACAACAACAGTCGCCAGTGGCCAGTTGTCAGGGGATGCCTTGACAGTCTCTAATACTCGTTTGCTCGATCCAAATGTGGTCTCAGCAACCTTCCGCCAACTCCAGCAAATTAAGCCTTACTACACCTTCCCAGATTCATTAGATATGGATCGCTACAAGGTGAGTGGCAAGAATCGCGATACCGTCGTTGCGGTACGCGAACTCAATATCGCAGGAAGCCCATCTCGAAATTGGATTAACGATCACTTGGTCTACACCCACGGCTTTGGATTTGTTGGGGCTTATGCCAACACCGTTGATGCCGATGGCAAGCCAGCCTTTGCCGTCGGAAATATTCCACCAACGAGTGGTCTTGGCGCATTTGAACCACGTATCTATTTTGGTGAGAATGTTCCAGATTACTCCATCGTAGGTGGCACAAAGGCCTCAACACCGGCAGAGCTCGATTATCCAGATGACACTTCAGCCAATGGTCAGAAGAACTACACCTATTCAGGTACTGGTGGCGTCCCTATGGGCTCGGCTCTGACTCGCCTACTATTCGCAGTGAAGTACAAGGATCAGAAGATCATCCTCTCAAACCTTATTAATAAGGATTCAAAGATTCTCTTCAATCGCAATCCAATGGATCGCGTTCAGAAAGTCGCGCCTTGGTTGACGCTCGATGGCAATGAATATCCATCGGTCGTCAATGGCCATATCGTCTGGATCATTGATGGCTACACGACTTCAGCTGGCTATCCCTATGCGAAGGTCACCAATCTCGCAGCCGCAACAACGAACTCAGTAAGTGCAGCAACGACTTCGGTCGCACCACTTGCAGATAAAAATGTGAATTACATTCGCAACTCGGTTAAGGCGACAGTTGATGCCTTCGATGGCACCGTTCACCTCTATCAGTGGGATACCGCCGATCCGGTCTTGAAGACCTGGTCTAAGGCTTACCCTGGTACGGTCGAACCAAAGAGTGCGATCTCACCTGCGCTCTTGGCACATATTCGTTATCCAGAAGATCTCTTCAATGTTCAGCGCGATGTCTTAAGCACCTACCACGTTGATTCAGCTGCGGCCTTCTACGGCGGTCAGGATTTCTGGCGTATTCCAAGCGACCCATCATCACTTGGTGCAAACGCTGCAACTCAACCTCCTTACTACCAGACGATGCAATTGCCTGGAGCGAAGAGTGCTTCTTTCTCACTCTCAACCAGCTTTGTTCCAAAGGGTGGTCGTCAGAACCTCACCGCTTTTGCAGTTGTGAACTCTGATGCTGGTCCTGACTACGGCAAGATCACGGTCCTTCAATTGCCGCGTTCAACAAATATCTCGGGTCCATCACAGGTCGCATCTAACTTCGAAGCGAAGCCAGAGGTTGCTCAAGCACTCTCACTTCTACGTCAAGGTGGTTCTGATGTCGTCCTCGGTAACTTGATGACATTGCCTGTGGGTGGAGGTCTGCTCTATGTGCAGCCGGTCTATGTTCGCGCGACATCAAACTCCGCGGCATATCCACTACTTCAGAAAGTCTTGATCAGTTTTGGTGATCAGATTGGTTTCGATAACACACTTCAAGGCGCACTCAATGAAGTCTTCGGTGGAAATTCGGGGACGACGTTAACCAATGGCACTGGAGCATCGACCTCAACCGGTGGATCAACTGCTCTTGCGGGAAATACCTCACTAAAGGCGGCACTTGCTGCGGCGCAATCAGCGCTCGCGGATTCACAAGCGGCGCTAAAGAGTGGTGACTTCACTGCATATGGCCAAGCCCAGAATCGATTGAAGGCGGCGATTGCTGCAGCAATCAAGGCGCAGGGGAGTAAGTAAGCGCCGATTGGGTAATTATTGAACTTTCCTTTAAGATTGAGATACCGACGCGGGGTGGAGCAGCTCGGTAGCTCGCTGGGCTCATAACCCAGAGGTCATAGGTTCAAATCCTGTCCCCGCTACTAGCAAGAAGATCCGGTTCGCACTCAATAGTGCGGACCGGATTTTTTTTATGAAGGTATTCTTATCCCGTGAGCGCCTACCAATCTCTCTTTGATCCTTCGGCCGAACAACTTGTCTCAGTCGTTGCAGAGCGAACTGTCGCCGCCATACTGCACGCTTGGCGCGAGAATCGCGATGCTCACATTGTCATTACAGGCGGCCGCACCGGTCTTGCGATCGCACAGGCGCTCGATGTAAACCTCTTCCGACTTCTCAATGAGAAGGGTTCAGATCTCGACGCAGCGTTGACTTTGCATATCTGGTTTAGCGATGAGCGCTTCGTCGCAGTCGATGATGCAGATCGTTCGGATACCGCCTTGGTTGCAGCCTTTACGCGAAGCCTTAGTCGACTCGCTTTCCATCGAGTCGCAGCGCCTGATTCTGAGTTAACCCTCGCTGCGGCGGCCGATCTCTATGCGGCGGCCTTGGATCAAGCCCTTCCTGATGCGAAGCGCTTTGATGCAGTGATCTTGAGTATGGGTGAAGATGGTCACATCGCTTCGCTCTTCCCGGGCCATACTGACGAGTTGAATTCAACAAAATCGGCCCTAGCCGTAGATAATTCTCCTAAGCCGCCCGCACAGCGGGTCTCGATAGGGGCAGCTCGATTAGCTCGAGCTTCTGCTATCTATATCTTTGCCGTTGGAGAGGGTAAGCGAGCAGCGCTCGCAGACCTCTTAGATGGCGGGCAGCAGAGCCCAATCTCAATGTTGAGAAAGAATTCACCTGCAACTCAGATAGTTATCGCTACCGATATCAAGATCTGATTTAGTCTCCGTTAGACGGATACGTGATGAAACGAGAGAGAAGAAGATGAGCAACCAGGAACTGCAATTCACAATGGTCGGCTTGGGTCGAATGGGAGCGAATATTGTTCGCCGAATCTCATCCCACATTGATACACAGAACCCAGTCAAGATCAGCGTTTATGATGTCAATGCCGAGACTGTCAAGAGCGTTGCATCCGAGGGTTACACCGGTCTCTCATCGCTCGCTGACTTAGCGTCACAAAATAGCGAGAGCAATCCTCAGATCGTATGGGTGATGGTTCCGGCAGAAGTTACAAGTCAAACTATTCGCGCAGTTGCAGAACACCTTGCACCTGGTTCAACAATTATCGATGGTGGAAATACCTTCTATCGTGATGACATTGCAAACGCTGCGTGGCTCGCGACCAAGGGAATCAATTTTGTAGATGTCGGTACTTCAGGTGGCGTCTATGGTCTCGAGCGCGGCTACTCACTCATGATTGGTGGAGATACCAAGGTTGTCGATCGCCTCACTCCACTCTTCAAGGCACTCGCTCCTGGTTTTGAGGCAGCAGAGCGCACGCCTGGTCGCGAAGGCGAACCTGCTAACTCTGAACTCGGTTTCTTCCACTGCGGTCCAGTTGGCGCCGGCCACTTCGTCAAGATGGTTCACAACGGTATTGAATATGGCGCGATGGCTGCCTATGCCGAGGGTCTCAATATCTTTAAAGCTGCTGAAGCCGGTATCAAGCACCCAACAACTGTCGGTGAACATAGCGAGACCAAGTATGACCTCGATATGCGCGAGATTACTGAAGTCTGGCGTCGCGGATCCGTTGTAGCCTCATGGCTCCTCGATCTCACAGCGATTGCTTATCAAGAAGATCCCGAGCTTGATGGCTATGAAGGCTCGGTCTCGGATTCAGGCGAAGGCCGCTGGACTGTCGCAACTGCGATCGATGCCGGAGTGCCTGCAAATGTGTTGAGCGCCTCACTTATGGGTCGCTTCTCTTCACGCGGAAATGATCTCTACGCCAATAAGGTTCTCTCAGCAATGCGGAAGAAATTCGGCGGACATATCGAAGCGAAGAAGAAGTAGAGGTTTACGTGGCACCCCGTAAGAAGAAATTAGCTGATGCCGATGTGCTGGTGCTCTTTGGAGCTACTGGCGATCTAGCGAAGAAGAAGCTATTCCCAGCCCTCTATAACATGGCCCGAAGCGGCTTTCTCACTACAGATGTTGTTGGCGTCGCATCAACAAAGTGGAGCCATGAAGAGTTTGTGAATTACGCCTTTGATTCGATCAAGAAGACAGTCGCGGCACCTGATGACAAGGTACTCGAGTTCCTCGATAAGCATTTAGATCTCGTCGTAGGAAAGTACGAAGAGCAGAAGCTCTACGACGAACTAGCAGTCCGTCTTGAGGGTAAGAAGAACATCGTTATCTATCTGGCGATCCCGCCTTCAGCCTTTGAGCAAGTAACTCGTGGCTTACACGCCGCCGGACTCATGGAGCATGTCCGTTTAGTCGTTGAGAAGCCATTTGGTCGCGATCTCAAATCTGCGATCCATTTACAAGATTCACTCGAGCTGGTTCTTCCGGAAGAGCGTATCTTCCGAATCGATCACTATCTTGGAAAAGAGTCGGTCGAAGATATCTTGGTCTTCCGCTTTGCAAATTCCATCTGGGAGCCGGTCTGGAACCACCGCTACATCTCTAGCGTTCAGATCACGATGGCGGAGGATTTCGGCATTGAAGGCCGTGGCGCCTTCTACGACGGCGTCGGTGCACTTCGCGATGTCCTTCAGAACCACTTGCTTCAGGTACTCGCACTCATAGCAATGGAACCACCGTCAGAGATCAACTCGCACAATATGGAAGATGAGAAGCTCAAGATCTTCCGTGCGATTGCGCCACTGCGTCCGGAGAGCGTCGTTCGCGGACAGTACGTTGGCTACCTTGATGAGCCTGGCGTAAAAGAACATTCAGATACCGAGACCTTTGCTGCAGCACTTGTCCACATCGATAACTGGCGCTGGGCAGGAGTTCCGTTCTACCTGCGTACCGGTAAGGCGCTCGCTGAGACAACACTTGAAGTTGTTATTGAATTTAAACAACCACCGCGAATGCTCTTTGCCGAGTCACAAGCTGGTGCTCCGAATATTCTCCGCTTCCGTCTTGGTAAGAAGGATGGCGTAGATATCGAGCTCCTTGCAAAGTCACCTGGTGATTCACTTTCAACTCAGCCAGTTCAACTCAACGTTGAATTCTCTGCTGCTCTTGGTGAACGTCAAGAGGCGTATGAGCGTCTGCTCCGTGCAGCGATGTCTGGTGATCACATGCGCTTTACACGTATCGACTCAGTCCTTGAAACCTGGCGCATCCTTGAGAACGTTATCTCTGGTGAGCCAGCGCTCTTCCCATACTTTGTTGGATCATGGGGACCAGAACGCGCTAACGAACTCGTTGGTGGAGAGTGGATTGCGCTTTAGTCTGTATACGTTTGAAGTTAACGTAGCTCTGAAGAAGTAGTCAGGGCTACATAGGCGATACCGTCGATCGCAAGAACATATCTGTTTGCCTTGAACGTTTGGGTCGAGACCGGAAGTTCATTTCCTATAAAGGCGAGAATCTCTTCATGAAATGGCGTGCTTGCGCGAGCGACTGCTGCCTGTGCCCCTAGTAAGACGGTGTACTTCTTAGAGTGCGCACTTAGGCGTGCGGCGAATCCAAGTGATGGTTCGAAGGTGAGCCCTACGACCTCATAGTGGGCGATTACGATGCCTTCAGCGGCAGCCTTTGCAGAAATCTCATCAGGCAAGGCATGAATAGGATCGGAGCTATCCGCGTTCTCTGCACCCGAGTCGAGAGCAGAGCGCGAGATCTCACTTGCAATCGAAGCGATGATCGAGAAGAGAAAGTCGCGATCTAGGTGCGTCCCTGGGGTATTGCCGAGCGGATCTGTAACGATCGCAATCTCGGTGAGGGCGTGGTGCCAGGTTGGTGGAATTGGGGCTTGCTGAGCCGCCACGTCCGCACTTGCTGTAGAGGATGCGCCTTTGTTCCTGCGCTTAAAGAATGAGAAGAGACCCATGTGGTGAGCTCGTATCCGCTAGTTCACCACATCAAGAAATGCTTGATGCAGCTTTCCGTTGGTTGAGAGGCCGTTAGGCCCGTGTGCACCGAATCCACCATCGAGATCGCCGAAGGTTCCACCGGCCTCTGTCACGATGATCGCATTTGCCGCCATATCCCAGAGAGCAAGTGAAGGCTCGACGGCAATATCAACCGATCCTTCGGCTACCAACATATGTGACCAGAAATCTCCGAGGCCACGTGTGCGCCAAATCCGCTCTTGTAGATCAATAAATTTCTGACGACGATCGCCCCAACCAACAAGGTCAGAGTAAGAAATCGATGCATCACTCAAAGTCGATACAGCCGAGACTGAGAGCTTTCGTGGATTTTCGCCATTCTCGCTGACAAATGCTCCGCCACCTTTGTGGGCAGACCAACGTCGATAGAGCGCAGGGGCGCTGACAACACCAACTACGACTTCATGATCTGGATTGACGAGCGCAATCAGCGTCGCCCAGGTCGGAACGCCTCGTACAAAGTTCTTTGTGCCATCGATCGGATCGACGACCCAGTAGTACTTATCGTTTGTTGGTGCGAGCGCCTCATCCTTGCCGCCAAACTCTTCGCCAATCACGAGGTCGAGCGGGCGTTCTTGCGAGAGGATGTCGCGAATCATAAATTCGATTCCCTTGTCGGCATCAGTAACAGGGGTGAGATCAGGCTTTGTTTCGATGACGAGATCTGATGAGCGGTACTTCGCCATCGAGAGCGCATCGGCAGCGTTCGCTAAGCGATGCGCCAGGGAAAGGTCGAGTGCAAGATCTCTCATAGGGGAGAGTCTACTTGGAGCCTTCAGCCAGAAGTCGTCGCAAATTGGCAAGGCGGGCGAGTGCGCTCTCAGAGAGGGATGGCCAGTGGTTTAAGGCGCAATTCTCTTCATCATGTGAGCAATTCTTTGGACAATGCTCGATGGCAGGAGCGAACTCTGGAAAAGCTCCGATGACGCGATCGCGCTCAACATGGGCAAGACCGAAGGAGCGGACGCCAGGGGTATCGATAATCCAGCCGGTCTCGTTCTCATCGAGATCGATCTTGAGTGCGACGGCACTTGATGAGGTGTGACGACCGCGACCCGTCGCAGAGTTCACATCACCAGTTGCTCGACTCTGCGTCTGCGTGAGCGCATTAACGAGAGTGGACTTTCCAACGCCAGAGTGACCTAAGAGAACAGTGCGCTTGTGGCGGAGTTCTTTGCGAAGAGAGGTGAGATCTGCGCCGCGCTCGATTCGAATCACCTGGATATCGAGTTCGTTATAGATCTGAAGGAATTCGGATGGATCGGCGAGATCGCACTTTGTCACAATGATGAGGGGAGTGATTCCTTGATCGAAGGCGACGACGAGCGCTCTATCGACAAAGCCATGGCGCGGTTCGGGATCTGCGGCAGCGATCACGATGCCGATCTGATCGACATTAGAGACGATCATCCGCTCAAACTCAGCGGAGTCATCAATGGTGCGAGTCAGGACATTCGCCCGTGGCTGGACTACGACTATTCGACTCAGCGAACCTTCTGCGCCAGAGATATCTCCGACGATCGAGACGAGATCGCCAACGACAACAGATTTCTTACCAAGTTCACGTGACTTCATCGCGGTTACCACGAGGCCGCTCTCTTCAATGAGGCAGGTGGTTCGTCCACGATCGACTGCGATTACTCGAGCAATTTGTGATGCCGAGTAATCAGGACGGTCCTTTGTTCGTGGCCGAGTGCGTTCCTTTGGCCTGATGCGAACATCATCTTCGCTAAATTCGCGTGGCGTCACTTAGTTGGATTTCCCGCATCCGAGAGCCCCAAGAGTGTCCGCCATGCTCCGGGGAAATCCGGAAGGGTCTTCTGGGTCGTCTCAATTTTCTCAACCTGAATGCCAGCAATTTTTAATCCGATCATGGCGCCCGCTGTGGCCAGGCGATGATCCTCATAACTATGGAAGATTCCTGCATGTAATGGCGCGGGGGAGATATGCAGTGCGCTCTCCTCTTCATCGACATCGCCACCGAGCGCGTTGATCTCGGCAGCGAGTGCGGCCAACCGATCTGTCTCATGTAGGCGAAGATGGCCAATGCCACGAAGTGATGATGGCGAATCTGCTAATGCGCAGAGCGCAGCGATCGATGGCGTTAATTCGCCGACATCATGGAGGTCGACATCAATGCCGTGAATCGTTCCATCGCTGGTGATAGTGAGATCGCTTCCAAAGTCGGTATCGTCAAAGGTGATCTGAGCTCCCATACGTGTGAAGAGTGATCGAAGTTCATCTCCCGGTTGAGTCGTAACGCGGGGCCAATCGGTGATCGTGACCTTGCCACCACAGATCATGGCAGCTGCCATAAATGGAGCGGCGTTGGAGAGATCAGGTTCAATCGTAATCTCGCGGCCGTGCATAACTGTAGGTGCAACCTTCCAGATATTCTTCTCGCTCTCGTCGACAGTAACGCCAACTTCGCGGAGCATCTGTACCGTCATCTCAATATGAGGCATCGATGGTAGAGATTCGCCGATATGACGAATTGTGATTCCCTCTTTTGTTGCGGGCGCAACTAAGAGAAGTGCCGAGATAAATTGGCTTGATGCAGAGGCATCGACATCAACGGTGCCGCCGCGCAATTGGCCATTGGCATTAATAGTGAGCGGAAGAGCGTAGCGAGAGCCGTGTTCGATGCTTACGCCAAGTGATTCAAGTGCTGCAATAACTGGGCCAAGTGGGCGCTCATGTGATCGTGGATCGCCATCGAAATGAATCAACCCAGTTGCCATCGCGGCAACTGGCGGCAGAAAGCGCATGACGGTTCCGGCATTGCCGACATCGACGTGGGCGGGGCCAAAGAGTGGGGCAGGAGTGATGGTGAGATCGCCATTGGGCGCCTCTTCGATCCCAACTCCAAGCGCCTTAAGGCCAGCAATCATGAGAGCAGAGTCGCGCGAGTGGAGCGGCTTGCGAAGAAGTGATGGTGAATCTGCCAACGCGGCCAGGATCAGCGCGCGATTTGTGACCGACTTCGACCCTGGAATCGTGATGCGCGCATCAACCGGAGAGGCTCCCCGAAATGGTGCGGGCCAGAGTGAGGTCATGTGTGAATCCTACAGTGAGGCGATACCCTCTCACTTATGTGTGGTCGCTTCGCCCTCTCCAAACTTCCAGCCGAATTGCTGGAAGAGTTCGAGATTCACACGGGCGAGAGCCTGGCCCGCTTGCCACTTCTGCCTGCAGATTGGAATATCACTCCAACGCGTGAGATCTATCTGGTGCGAAATAACTCCGATAACCAACGCGAACTTGCAACCGCTTCATGGGGAATGATCGCCGGTTGGAGTAAGGATCGCGAGAGCGCGCTGCGATCACAATCTCAGGCGATCAACGCGCGAAGTGAGAGCGTTGCTGAGAAACCAACATTTAGAAGTGCATTTCGAAATCGACGCTGCCTGATTCCAGCAGATGGTTATTACGAGTGGGCAACTGAACTTGGGCCATACTCGCCTAAGCAACCCTTCTACATCACAAGTGATGAGTGGGAGAGTAAGCGGCGATCTCTCGCCTTCGCCGGAATTTGGGATCGCTGGATTGCACCCGATGGTCAGATCGTTGATAGCGCATCGATCATTACTCGCCCTGCCGTTGGCTTCTTGGCTACGGTGCACTCACGGATGCCAACCTTCTTGCCGCTAGATCGATGGGATCGTTGGCTCGATCGCTCGATCCAAGATCCCAATGAGATCACCGCAATGATGGCCTTTAACCAATCTCATGAGCCCGACCGTGGACTCCGGGCAGTTCCGGTCTCCTCGATGGTGAACTCGATTCGTAACAATGGCCCAGAACTCATCGCTCCCATCGAGCTCGGGGAGCCGGAGACGCTCTTTTAGCTCTAGACCGCGGGAATAGATCTCCCTCTCAGCGCGTTGTCAGGGTATGGCAGTAGCCTTAAGACCTATGAGCAGCGATATCGGTACCGGGATCGAGCTAGCAGACCGCGCGAGCGAAACTCCGCGCGAGCGCAAGGAGCGTTTCGAACGCGATGCGCTCATCTTCACCAGCGCGCTCTATGGTGCGGCTCTTCGTTATACGAAGAATCCTCAAGACGCTGAAGATCTCGTTCAAGATACTTACGCGAAGGCCTTCAACTCCTTTCATCAATTCGAACCAGGAACCAATCTCAAAGCCTGGCTCTATCGCATTCTCACAACGACCTTCATCAATACCTACCGCAAGGATCAACGTCGGCCGCAGATCTCCGATGGTGAAGTAGAAGATTGGCAGATCTTTGAGGCCGCTTCTCATACCAGTGATCAGGGGAAGTCAGCTGAGGATGTCGTCCTCGAGAACCTCCCTGATGGTGATGTGAAAGAGGCGCTCGCATCGATTCCAGAAGATTTCCGAATGGTTGTCTACTACGCCGATGTTGAGGGCTACTCCTATAAAGAGATTGCAGAGATCATTGGCGCGCCAACCGGAACCGTCATGTCACGCCTTCACCGAGGTCGCAAATTATTACGAGTAGCGCTTGCTGACTATGCAAAGAGTCGCGGCATCGGTTCGGTCACCGCTACCAACGCAGCCAGCACCGAGGGGATCAAGCCATGAGCGCCCACGGCCACCAATCCTGCGAAGAGATTCTCGTTGCGATTCTCCTCTATACCGATAACGAGATAGTCGACTCATCTGAGAGAGACTCGCTCGAGAGTCATTGCGAGCAATGCCCGAGCTGCCAAGCAAATCTTCACGCACATCAAGAGAGCGTTCGGCTCATCAAGCAACTCCTTGGCGGCGCTTGTCGCGAGGAGGCTCCTGCCTCACTTCATGAGCGATTGATCGCACAGATCGAATGGCAAGCGGCTCAGATGCAGGCGCAAGAAGCTGCCTTCGGTCCATTCGCTGGCTTCACTCAGAGCTTCTCGCAGAGTTTTACCCAGACGATCATGCAGCGATCGATCTCCCCAGATGGCGAAATCACGATTGAAATTTCACATACCGAAGAATTTCGCGAAGGTTTTTAAAGCTTTTAGAGTTTTTTAACGCTACGCAGAGTCCTCGACCTAGTAGGTTAATTACATGAGTTCCAATGAAGAGGATCTACTGGGAGCAGTAGGCATGGCCACCATGGTGGTTCGAGCCGCTGATACCTCAGTCGCTGCCGGCTTCAATGAACTTCCCGTTCTCTCTAGTGCCGCAGCGGCATCTCTCGTCGAGAGCGCATGCAGCGCTGCGCTTGCCGAACATTGCGCACCAGGAGAGACCTCTTTCACTGTGAGCGTCGCTATTGAGATGACAACGTCAGTTGCGATTGGCGAAGAAGTTCGCGCACATGTTCGATTGATTGAAATCGATCAACAGATCGTCACCTTTGAAGCAGCGATTACCCATTTAAATAGAACAATCGCCACTGCAGTTGTGCAGCGGCGATTGATCGATCGACTCTCATTTATGGCTCGAATTGCAGCCGAGCGGATTGTCTCGGCTTAAGCCAACTTAAGTTAGCTTAAGCTTTTTTAGTGGCCCAGAAGATCTCTGAGATCTCTTCAATCTTTGCGAGCAACTTATCTGCTACTGCAACATCGTTAGTGCCCTTTGTTCCGCCAGCACCAGCGAGCTTTGTCGCCTCGTTGAAGAGTACGTGGAGTTGTGGGTAGGCCTCGAAGTGAGGGGCCTTGAAGTAATCAGTCCAGAGGACCCAGAGGTGATGCTTCACCATCTCTGAACGCTCTTCCTTGACGGCTACAGCGCGAGCCTTGAAATCAACATCAGATGATGCTGCGTACTTCTCCATGGCAGCCTTTACAGACTGTGCCTCGATCTTTGCCTGTGAAGGATCATAGATTCCACATGGAAGATCGCAATGTGCAGATGCAGTTACTTGAGGTGTGAATAGGTTCATGCCGTAAGAGTACATCTAGACTTGGGAGCATGGCATCTGGAGATCAGGGAAGCGGCAGAGCAGGCTTCCTTCCCATCCGCATCATCGGGCGATCAATGGAGCCGACCCTGTACGAGGGGGATTGGGTACTTACTCGCTACAACCCACAAGGACTCTCTGAGCGCGCCATCAAGAAGTCGATGGGGAAGGTGGTCTTGGTTCGAAGGTCAGTCGAGCCCGAGCTACTTACTGTAAAGCGCCTGAAGCGAGTCCTCGATACTGGTTATTGGGTCGAAGGCGATAACCCCGATGCATCAACGGATTCACGTCAGTACCTCACGATTGCCCGCGAGGAGATCGTGGGTCGCGTTCTCTTTCGTTATCGCCGAGTCAGCTAACGGGTAAAAGCCTCTTCGAGGAGCGCCTTCTGCTCTTCTTCATGAAGATGATGGCTTCCAGTTGCAGGCGATGCAGTTGCTCGTCGTGAGACTGGGCGAATTGATCGTCCCGCAAATACCTCTTGAGTATTGAGTGCGAAGAATGGCCATGGGCCTTGGTTCGCAGGTTCATCTTGCACCCAGAGAATCGTTGCGTTTGGATGCTTGGCGATCTCCGCTGCAATCTCGGCGATTGGAAGTGGATAGAGCTGCTCGACGCGAACGATCGCAGTGGTGTTCTCACCGCGCTTTGTTCGTTCGGCAACGAGATCCCAATAGACCTTGCCTGAAGTGAAGATCAAGCGCGATGCGTTCTGGACGGCCGCATCTGGAATCACTGTCTGGAAAGAGCCAGAGGTGAAGTCGCTAAGACCAGAACCTGCTGCCTTCAGACGCAACATCGACTTTGGTTCAAAGACGATGAGTGGGCGACGTGCTGGATTCTTTGCATGCCAGCGCAGCAAGTGGAAGTAGTTGGCTGGGCTCGAAGGTTGAGCGACAGTCATATTCTCTTCAGCACAGAGTGCGAGGTAGCGCTCGATACGTGCCGATGAGTGGTCTGGGCCTTGGCCTTCGTAGCCGTGAGGCAAGAGAAGGACGACAGATGAACGTTCGCCCCACTTCTGAAGTGCAGAGGAGATGAACTCATCGATGATGGTCTGTGCGCCGTTGGCGAAGTCGCCGAACTGTGCCTCCCACATAACGAGGGCGTTATCGCGGACGACGGAGTAGCCATACTCAAAGCCCATCGCTGCGTATTCAGAGAGAAGTGAGTTGAAGACGAAGAATTGATTAACGGTATCTTTTACGAGTTCGCGAAGTGGCGTCCAGAACGAACCATCATTCTGATTGAGGATGACGGCATGGCGCTGTGAGAATGTTCCGCGTCCAACATCTTGTCCCGCGAGGCGAACTGGGTGGCCTTCAAGTAAGAGTGAACCCATTGCGAACATCTCACCGGTGGCCCAGTCGACCGATCCCTCATCGAGCATCTCGGTCCGCTTTGCAAGTTGTGGTGCGAGTCGTGGATGAACGGTGAAGCCTTCAGGAGTTGCGACTTGGGTCGCCGCGATCTTGCGAAGAGTTGCCTCGTCAACACCGGTATTTACAGCCGATGGGAGAGTTGCCTGAGGAACGACGAAGTTCGAAGCTTGATCGGGTTCAACATTGTGAACGGCATTAAAGACGCTCTCGAGCTGAGATTGATAATCGCGTAGTACTTCTTCAGCCTCTTCAACGGTGATATCTCCGCGACCGATGAGTGCTTCGGTGTAGAGCTTGCGAGTGCTTCGCTTAGCATCGATCAACTTGTACATCATTGGCTGTGTGTAACTTGGTTCATCACCTTCGTTGTGACCGCGACGGCGGTAACAGACGAGATCGATGATGACATCCTTGTTGAACTCTTGTCGATATTCGTAGGCAAGCTTTGCAACGCGAACAACAGACTCTGGGTCATCGCCGTTCACGTGGAAGACCGGTGCCTGGATCATCTTTGCGATATCCGTGCTGTAGGTCGATGAGCGCGCAGCCCATGGTGAGGTTGTAAAGCCAATCTGATTGTTCACAACGATATGGATAGTTCCACCGGTACGGTAACCACCGAGTTGAGACATGCTCAAAACTTCAGAGACGATTCCTTGACCAGCAAATGCTGCGTCACCGTGAACCAAGATCGGCATCGTTGCGTAATCATCGCGGAGGCCCTTGACGTCTTGCTTTGCCCGGACAATTCCCTCTAGTACTGGGTTAACAGCTTCAAGGTGCGATGGGTTCGCTGCAAGGTAGATTTTTGTTGTCGCGCCAGATGGAGCGGTGAAGATTCCTTCAGTTCCCAGGTGGTACTTCACATCGCCAGTGCCATGAACTTCATTGTCAGCGTAGTGACCTTCAAACTCTTGGAAGATCTGGCCATACGACTTGCCGGCGATATTGGCGAGTACGTTGAGGCGACCACGGTGTGGCATGCCGATACAGACCTCATCAAGGCCATCTTGTGCGGCGCTTGAGATGATCGCATCGAGCATTGGAATGAGCGATTCGCCACCTTCAAGAGAGAAGCGCTTCTGGCCGACATATTTTGTCTGCAGGAAAGTCTCAAAGGCTTCAGCGCTATTGAGTGTGCGAAGGATGCGGAGTTGTTCTTCGCGCTCTGTCTGCGGTGCGCCGATCTCCACATGATCCTGAATCCACTTACGTTCAGCAGGATTCTCAATATAAATATATTCGACACCGATATGGCGGCAGTACGAGTCACGAAGCACGCCGAGAATACGGCGCAACTTCATAAATGGCTTGCCACCGAAGCCACCGGTTGCAAATTCGCGATCGAGGTCCCAGAGCGAGAGGCCGTGTGTGACGACATCGAGATCTGGATGTGAACGTTGCTCGTAGCGAAGCGGATCGATATCGGCCATCAAGTGGCCAGATTTACGATAAGCCTCGATCAACTGTTGAACGCGGGCGGTCTTTGAGATCTGATCATCTTTAGAGAACTGCATATCTTGTACCCAGCGAATAGGGACATAAGGAATGCGTAGCGCTGCAAAGATCTCATCGTAAAAGCCACCTTCACCAAGCAAGATGCCATGGAGTCGGCTTAAGAAGTCGCCCGATTGTGCACCTTGAATAATGCGGTGGTCATAGGTGCTAGTGAGCGTAATAACCTTGCCGATAGCAAGGTTTGAGAGCGTCTCTTCATTTGCACCTTGGAATTCAGCTGGGTAATCCATTGCGCCAACGCCCAAGATGAGTCCTTGACCTTGAACGAGCCGTGGAACTGAGTGAACAGTGCCAATAGTTCCTGGATTTGTGAGCGAGACAGTTGTGCCTGCGAAATCTTCAACGGTGAGTGCGCCGGTGCGAGCCTTGCGAACGGTCTCTTCGTAGGAGGCCCAGAATTGAGCGAAGTCGAGATCTTCGCAACCCTTAATCGACGGAACGAGAAGTTGGCGTGAACCATCTGCCTTCGCGAGGTCGATCGCGATTCCGATATTGATATGTTCTGGTCGACCGATCGCTGGCTTCCCTTCAACCTCAGTAAAGAAGGCATTCATCTCTGGCATCTGTCGAAGCGCCTTCACCATGGCATAACCGATGATGTGAGTGAAGGAGACCTTTCCGCCACGACCACGCTTGAGGTGGTTGTTAATAACGGTGCGGTTATCGATCATCAACTTTGCAGGGATTGCGCGAACTGAAGTTGCAGTAGGAACGGTGAGCGAAGCCTCCATGCTCTGCACAACGCGAGCCGCGACACCGCGGATGGGTTCGACACTTGCAGCACCAGGGGTGACGAGAGTTGGGAGCGGCTTCACAACTGGATCAGCAGGCGTTGAGACCGGAGCCTTCGCTGGATCTTGAGCAGGTGATGGAGTCGTTGGTTGTTGAGTCACAGCCGTCTCATTCATAACAGGCGCAGCAGCTGGAGTAACTGGAGTAACAGGCGCAGCTGGCGCAGGTGGTTGGGTGATTACAGGTTGGGTGATTACAGGTTGGGATTGGATTGCTTTAGGAACTGGAGGAGTGCCGCCGGCAGGAGCGCTTGGAAGTGGTGGAAGAGTTGGATTGCTTGATGCGGTCTTCTGAGCAGGCGCACTCTTTGCATAATCTGCGAAGAACTCGTGCCAGGCCTGATCTACGGAGTTTGGATCAGCGAGGAACTTTTCATACATCTCATCGACGAGCCACTCGTTCGGCCCAAAGGAACCACCGAAATGATTCTCAGGAGTATGTGACCCTGTTGCCGACACTGGCGCTCCGATTCTCTACACATAGATCTCGTCTGAACTCTTACTTCTGCCGTAAGTCTAATCAATATCTACGGCGGAAAGTGACCCGCCTGTGAGGGGCTGCCTTGGAATCTGCCCAGAATCGGTGTGACCTATCTGACTCGATCCCTCATAACTCTGCGGGGCGGTAACCCAAGAGGGCGGTGGCGAGAGTCGCCGAGGCCAGGATGAGAAGTGGGATGGCGGCGATATAGAGGTGGCTTCCGAACATAAAGTAGGAGACGCCGATCGCGATCAGATTGGCAAGGACTGCGGGGGAGCGACCCCATGACGTACCTCGCGAATACGAGAGCGAGCAGAGAAATAATCCGATCGCCCCCAAGAGAGCGAATGCGATCTCGCCACCAAGCGCACCTGGGTGAGTTACCTTATTCACGATCGATGCGCTCGCTAGATAAAGTGCGAGGACGATCAAGATCGATGCTTCGATTCGCAAGAGCGGAATAACAATTTTGCGGGAGAAGAGATAAGCCCGGTATCCGCGATTCATTCGTTCATTCTACTCGCTTAGATGGGGCATCCCCTCTCACATATGTAGCTGTTGAGAGTTACTGTGCCGAGATGTTGGAATTTGAGAGCGATGGTGAACGAGATTCATTGACTGGCCTACTCGCACCGGCGCGATTCTTGGCGATACTCGAGAGCGAGATAGCGATCGCAGCCCGAGAGGGGCGAGCACTCACACTTCTCACTCTCTCGTTATCCACCATCGCAAACTCCATGGACCCTCTAACGACCGAGAGGGCGGAGCGCTTGCTGAAGAACCTCGCAAAGACTCTCCTCGTGCAGATGCGCGCCGGTGATCATTGTGGACGGATCGCTGAAGATGGCTTCTGGATTCTCGCCCGAGGCGATCAAGCGGCGGTCGAAATTGCCGCCCATCGCTACCTCGGTGAGCATGAGAGATCTGATTGGCTCCTCTCGTACTGCGAAGTGGCAGCGGGGGAGAGTGCGCGAGAGCTCCTGCGTAGGGTGGATGGCTATTACTTTTCTTGAGGCACTTGGAGGGCGAAGCCCGCGTTAGACTTTCCCCATGACGACTTCAGCCACAAAAGTTCTCGCCTCTCTGCCAGTTGGCGAGCGAGTTGGAATCGCTTTTTCAGGCGGTCTTGATACTTCGGTCGCAGTTGCTTGGATGCGCGCAAAGGGCGCAGTCCCATTCACCTATACCGCTGATCTCGGTCAGTACGACGAACCAGATATTGATTCAGTACCAACACGTGCCAAGGCATACGGCGCCGAAGGTGCACGGTTAGTTGATTGCAAACTCGCACTTGTTGAAGAAGGCCTCGCTGCGATCGCCTGCGGTGCATTCCATATCCGTTCGGGCGGCAAGCAATATTTCAACACCACTCCTCTTGGCCGCGCAGTAACCGGAACGCTTCTTGTTCGCGCAATGCTCGATGATCAGGTCTCAATCTGGGGCGATGGCTCTACCTACAAGGGCAACGATATTGAACGCTTCTATCGTTATGGCCTACTTGCCAACCCAGCACTTCGAATTTATAAGCCATGGCTCGATCAAGATTTTGTTAACGAGCTTGGTGGCCGTAAAGAGATGTCAGAGTGGTTAGTCGCGAATAACCTGCCTTACCGCGATAGCACGGAGAAGGCATATTCGACCGATGCAAATATCTTGGGTGCAACGCATGAAGCAAAGGCACTCGAAGAGCTTGATGTCTCACTTGAAATTGTTCAACCAATCATGGGTGTGAAGTTCTGGGATCCTGCGGTTGCAATTGCAACAGAGGATGTTCGTATTGAATTTGCGCAAGGCCGACCAGTTGCAATAAACGGTGAGAGCTTTGCGGATTCTGTCGCGCTCATGCAGGCTGCAAATGCGATTGGTGGACGCCACGGCTTAGGCATGGCCGATCAGATTGAGAATCGCATCATCGAGGCGAAGAGTCGTGGTATTTATGAAGCGCCAGGAATGGCTCTCCTCTTTATTGCTTATGAGCGTTTGGTAAGTGCGATTCATAACGAGGATACGATCGCGAATTACCATGCAGAGGGTCGCCGCTTGGGCCGCTTGCTCTACGAGGGCCGCTGGTTTGATCCACAAGCTTTGATGCTGCGCGAATCGCTCACTCGTTGGGTTGCATCAGCGGTGACTGGCGAGGTCACTCTTCGCCTGCGTCGTGGTGATGATTACTCAGTGATCAATACAACTGGTCCAGCGCTGAGCTACCACCCAGAGAAGCTCTCGATGGAGCGCACAGAGGATGCCGCCTTCGGCCCGACTGACCGTATTGGTCAGTTGACGATGCGCAATCTCGATATCGCTGATACTCGTGCAAAGTTAGAGCTCTATAGCCGCCAAGGTCAGTTGACCAATGAAGGTCAATTTAGATTGATCGGCGAACTCGAGTAATTCAGAGTCGCTGTGAAAAGTTAGAAGTTCTGCTGTTGTTCCATCATGCGTGCACGGTTACGTGCAGCGCGGCGCTTCATAGCGCGACGTTCATCTTCTGAGAGACCGCCCCAGACTCCAGCATCCTGACCTGATTCGAGGGCCCAGGCTAGACAGGCATCTTTTACGACGCAGCGATTGCAGACCTTCTTAGCCTCTTCAATCTGTGCGAGGGCTGGTCCAGTATTTCCGATAGGGAAGAAGAGCTCTGGATCTTCATCTCGACAGGCCGATTCGTGTCGCCAATCCATGCGCGTATAACTCCTTCAGTGTGGGGAAAAGGCTTCAACAAACGAATTTGCTCGCCTACAAGGATTATTCTCCCAGTGCTCACCCCGTATAACAAGGATATTTGCTGAGAGATTGGTGACTATTTATATCAAGAGTGCCCCCGACAGGAATCGAACCTGTGCCCCCGCCTCCGGAGGGCGGTGCTCTATCCCCTGAGCTACGGGGGCTCGGGATTGTGATTTCAGTACGTAAGAAGAAGGGTATCAGTGCAAGAATTGGGGCATGAGCCAGACAAGCCACTCCCCACATGAGATCGCCTTCTTCGCCACCGGTTGTTTCTGGGGAGCCGAACGTCGCCTCTGGCAATTAGCCGGGGTCACCGATACTTCAGTTGGCTATATGGGTGGGGTTCGCCCAGCGCCAACGTACGAGCAGGTATGCACTGGAGTCACCGGCCACGCTGAGACGGTAGCTGTCACCTTTGATCCGACCGAAGTTACCTACCAACGATTGCTAGAAGAGTTTTGGACGATGCACGATCCAACCTCGCTTAACCAGCAAGGCGGAGATATTGGTACTCAATATCGAAGCGCAATCTTTACGACATCTGATGAGCAGATGAAGACTGCGCTCGCTTCGCAAGAGCTCTATCAATCAGCGCTCTCGGCTGAGGGGATTGGCGCGATCGTTACTCAGATCGAAGAGGCCACACCACACACATATTGGCCGGCAGAGGAGTATCACCAGAAGTATCTGGCGAAGAATCCCAACGGATATGACTGTCATTCATCGACTGGGGTCGCATTCCCTGTTCTGACTAAGTAACGGATCGGGCGAGACTCTGATGATTACTACAACGACCTGGGCAATAACGATCGCTGCGATCGCACTCTTCATCTCCTTTGATTTCTTTATCGCGTACAAGGATCGCCATAAGACCACCACTCTTACCAAGGCGGCGCTCTGGGTTACCTTGTATATCGGAATCGCCGTTGCATTTGGAATCAGCCTTGGCTTCTGGGCAACTCATCAAGCCCGCACTGAATTCTTCGCGGGCTGGATCACCGAGTACTCACTCTCCTTCGATAACCTCTTTGTCTTTATCTTGATCATCACTCGCATGAAGATCGCCCAAGAGAAGCAAGAACTCGTTCTCCTCATCGGAATAGTCTCTTCACTCTTCTTGCGTGGCGTCTTCATCGCGGCAGGTTCGGCACTCGTCGAGAGTTTCCATGGAATCTTCTTCTTCTTTGGCGCCTTCTTGATCTACACGGCCGTGAAGCTCTTTGGCGAGAGCGAGAGCGAAGAGTGGAATGAGGGGAGAGTCATCCTCTTCTTGAAGAAGCGTGGCGCATCAGCCTTCGTGCTGACCTTGGTCGCTATCTCACTCACCAACGTTCTCTTCGCCTTTGATTCGATCCCGGCAATCTTTGGATTAACGAAGAGCACCTACATCATCGTCACAGCAAATGTCTTCGCCCTAATGGGTCTTCGCCAGCTCTACTTCTTGCTCGGTGGCTTAATGGAGCGCCTGATCTATCTGACGAAAGGCCTCTCCATCATCTTGGCCTTCATCGGCGTAAAGCTCGTCTTTGAGGCAGCGATCGCCACGCACCATGAGAAGGTCTTGGGAGTCACCGTCCCCGAGATCTCACTACACCTCAGCCTCGGCGTCATTATCGGCACGCTCGTTCTTACTGCAATCTTGAGTCTGGTGAAGAGTCGAGGCCATGAAGATGGCTCTGTCGCTGGTGTACAAGACGGTAAATCCGAAGCACACTAGCGCAATGGAATCTACCAACGGCTCCCGTCCCACTCCGGCACTTCTCTCTGTTGCCCCAACGAAAGTTTTAGCGGCGCGCACGAGCGCGAAGTGGCGTGAATTCCCAGCAGATGTTCTCCCACTTCCTGTTATGGAGATGGATTACGAGATTGCACTTCCGATTCGCGAGAAGCTGATCGAGATGATCAATACTTCAGATACTGGCTATCTTGGACCATATCCTGAAGTCGGTATCGCGCTAGCTGGATTTATGAAGAAGCGATTTAACTGGGATCTTGATCCTGAGAATGTCTTTACCTGCACTGATGTTGGTGTTGGAATCATCGAGATGGCTCGGATGATTGTTCAGCCAGGAGATGGCATCGTCTACAACCCGCCGGTCTATCACAACATCGGCAATTGGATTGATGAGCTCAAATGCCAAAGAGTGAGTGCACCGCTCAAGCGCAACGGTCTTCATTACACACTCGACTTTGATGCTATTGAAGCCGCCTACAAGACGGGCGCAAAGATTCACATTCTCTGTAACCCAGCTAATCCAGTTGGGACGGTCTTTACTCGCGAAGAGTTGAGCCAGCTCGCTGAACTCGCGAAGAAGTACAACGTGGCGATCTTCAGCGATGAGATTCATGCCCCACTTACCTACGACCACAAGAGTTTTATTCCATTCCTATCGGTGAGCGATACTGCGCGCGAGGTCGGAATCTGCGTCACCTCTGCTAGTAAGTCATGGAACCTTGCCGGGCTTAAGTGTGCCGAGATCGTCACCGCATCAGATCGTTGGACTGCGATCGCCAAAGCGATGCCACTTGCCGTCCATTGGCGCGCATCGCTCTATGGCGCAGCAGCGGCAACAGTTGCCTTTGGTTGTATCGATTGGCTCGACTCTGCAGTCGCCACCAATGATCGAAATCGTCGATACCTCAAAGAGCTCCTAGATGAGCATCTTCCTAAGGTCGGCTATCGTGTCCCTGATACGAGTTATGTCGGTTGGTTAGATCTCACCGCTCTCAACCTCGGAGAGAACCCCTCGGCACGCTTGCTAGAGGAGGCCCGCGTCGCCTTTAATGCTGGTTTCACCTTCGGAGCCGACCATCACCAATTTGTCCGCTTGAACTTTGGAACGAGCCAAGAGAACATCGCAGAAGCGATTCGACGCGTTGCCTCCATCGCCCTATGAGCACTGAAGAGAATCTCCGCCCTGACTCGATCGTAGTTTCTGCAGGTCGCCCCGATCGCGCATCGGATGTTTCAGTCAATGCCGATATCTCAATGACATCTACCTATATCGCGCCAGGTTCTATTGGATATGGCCGTACTGGAAATGAGACATGGAGCGCACTTGAAGGTGCGATCAGCGGATTGGAAGGTGGCAAGACCCTTCTCTTCTCATCCGGCATGGCTTCAATTACTGCAGTCTTCGCACTTCTTCCAAATCGTTCAGTCATCGTTGCTCCTCGGAATGGTTACACCGGCACGATGTATCGCCTCAATCGTCTCGCTACCGATCGTTCATGTGAAGTCCGCTATGTCGATAGTGGAAATACCGAAGAAGTTCTTGCAGCACTTCCTGGTGCCAACTTCCTTTGGATGGAATCACCAACAAACCCCGCACTTGAAGTCGCAGATCTTCCTGTCATTATTCCTGCGGCGAAGCGGCTTGGCCTTGGAGTTGGCGTTGATAACACCTTCGCAACCGGGTTGATTCAACAACCACTCGCTATGGGCGCCGATATCTCAATGAACTCTGTAACGAAATTTATCTCAGGCCATAGCGATCTCATCATGGGATCACTCTCGATGCATGATGACGCTCTCTATAGTCGACTCTTGATGGAACGTAAGCAAGGGGGAGCGATTCCAGGTGCAATGGAGGTCTGGCTGGCTCTGCGCGGAATGAGAACCCTTGATGTTCGATTGGAGCGCGCTCAGAAGAATGCAATGATCTTGGCAGAACGCCTCTCCACACATCCTGCTGTTGAAGGCGTCCGTTATCCAGGGCTACCAACTGATCCATTCCACCAGCGGGCTGCATCCTTCATGAAGGGTTTTGGCGCAATCGTCTCCTTTGAGGTCAAGGGTGGCGTCGCTGCAGCAGAGAAGGCCTGCGCCTCCTCTCGCCTCGTCGCACATGCCACCTCACTCGGCGGCGTCGAAAGCTTGTGGGAAAGGCGTCATCGCTGGGAAGGCGAGAGTGTTCACGTGCCAGAGAGCCTGATTCGCCTAGCCGTAGGTATCGAAAATGTTGAGGATCTCTGGGCTGATATCGATCAAGCTCTTCGCGCCTAAAGACTTCTCCGGCGCCGAAGTGTTAGATTCGCCTTATGTTCAAGGCGATTCGTAGATTATTTGGCCTCTTTGCAGTACTTGCCGTCATCTTTGGCGCACTGAAGAGCGTCTTCGAGTGGCTCGATCGCAATGGTGAAGATGACCATGAGATCTTTGCAGAAGAAGAGCACTCACTCTAGTGACCCAAGAGTCGGAATACACCGCTGGCGTCTGCAATATCGGACCTGGAGAGATTCGCAAGCGTCAATTCACCGCACTTGTTGGAGCGATCCTTTCATTGCTCTCGATCCTTTCTTATAGCCACGTCCACGCTAGTCACGGTGCGCGCTTACCTATCTTTATCCCGTTGATGGTCTTTAGCGTCGGCTTCATCCAATCTCGCCGAAAGTTCTGCTTAGCATTTGGCTTGATGGGAACATTTAATTTTGGTCGCTCCCGCGATATTGCTCGCGTGGCATCACCTGAAGATCGCGCACAAGATCGTAAGACTGCGCTCTCTATTCTTGGACAGGCCGCTCTTCTTGCAGCTGGCTTAACGCTTATCGTCATTCTCTTACCGCTCTAACTTCGCTAAGGATCCCGTTAAGGATTATGAACTCATCTCATCGCGCCCCGCGCACCCTTCACATCGTTCTTAACGCTGTCACTGAGGACTCGCGCGTTCTTAAATGTGCCTGGTCGCTCGGCAATGCTGGGTGGGATGTCTTAGTTGCAGGAGCGACCCCATTCACGCATAACGACCAACTCTCGATTGGCTATGCAACCATCAAGCGCATCCCACTCAAGATTGTTCTGAAGCAAGATTTTATCGCCAAGGTATTACGCAAGATTCGTTACTACCAACGCAGATTTCAAGCGCGCTTTCTGGGCGGATACACACCAGGCATTCCCAACTGGGGGAGAGCGACGAAGTTGATCACACCACTTGCTCTCGACTTCAAGCCTGATGTGGTGCACGCGCATGATTACTCTGCCCTACCCATAGCTGGCGAGATCGTTGCGATCCTCAAGAAGGCCGGCCATGAGGCCGCTCTGATCTATGACGCCCATGAGTATGTACCCGGTGTCGCTCACTTGAAGGCGCCACTTATGCGTGCCTATACCGAGCAAGAGATCATTTACACCGCGAGAAGCGCTGCAGTTCTCTCTGTGAGTGAAGGAATGTCTGAACTTCTTATTCCTCATCTTGCGATGGGTGATCGTCGACCAGAGATTGTCGCCAATGATCCACTCGTGGAGGGGCAGCAAAGATCTGCGCGCCACTTGCGCAAGGATTGCGGAATCAGCGATGAGGTTCCACTCATCGTCTACTCGGGTGCAGTCGCACCACAACGAGGCATTGCCACAGTCGTCGAGGCGCTTCGTTTGATGCCAGATGTTCACTGCGCACTCATTGCAAATCCAGAGTCAGCTTCGGTACAAGAGTTTGTGGCATCAGCAGTCGATGTCGCCGATAGATTCCATGTCCTGCCATACGTACCGAATGCCGAACTTGTGAGCTATTTGAGTAGTGCGGATATCGGATTGATTCCTATTCATCATAAGCTCAATCACGAAATCTCGCTAATTACGAAGTTCGGTGAATATATGCAGGCCCGCTTGCCGATTGTTGTGAGCGATGTAAAGACGATGTCTGAAGAGGTTCGACGTCTTGGAAATGGCGAGGTCTTTATCGCGCAGAATACGGAAGATTTTGTTCGTGCGACAAGAGCAGTGCTTACCAATAAGGGCACGTATCAAGCGGCATATACAGATGATGTGCTCTCCGAACGATCATGGGAGCGACAGGCGGAGAACCTACTCGCTATTTACAACCGTGTTGCTGGGGCGTCACCGGTTGCGCGCGAACACAAAGCTTTCACGCTCTCTTCGCCAACTAAATAACTCGCGAACTTACTGAGCGGCAGGTGCTCCGATTACGCGGAAGCTCACTCCGGCGAAGTTCTTTGAATCTAGGCTGCGACGACCATCGACAACTGCTTTGAGCCCTGGGAATTGTGAAGATGTGAAGTCGGCATACTCCTTGTGATCTGCCTGCAAGATGAGGCCATCGACAGGGGATCCTGCTTGGTGGGGAGTAAAGCCAAGGCGAGTTGACTCTTCATCTGTGTACATCGGATCGTGAACGCTGACATTGGCGCCTTCAGCCTTGAGCGCTGCCACAGTGGCAAAGACACCAGAGAACGCTGACTCTTTGACGCCGCCGCGGTAAGAGATGCCGAGTACGACGACGCTCTTTCCAGCGAGTGAACCCAGTGATTCTTTGAGGAGTGAGACGGCGTGGGCTGGCATGCCAGCATTTGCCTCACGCGCTGCGCGCACCACAGTCGCTTCTGGATCATTCCATAAGTAGAAGCGCGGATAGATTGGAATGCAATGGCCACCGACTGCGATACCTGGTTGGTGGATATGGCTAAATGGTTGCGAGTTCGATGCCGCGATCACTTTAGCGATATCGATATTCGCACCTTCGGCGAAGATTGCAAATTGATTTGCTAGGGCGATATTTACATCGCGATAGGTTGTCTCTGCAAGCTTTGCCATCTCGGAAGCTTCAGATGTCACAAGGTTCCAGACACCATTTGGTTCGGTGAGATCTGCGCGATCATCGAAGTCGAGTACTGCTTCATAGAATTCAATGCCATGCTGAGTGCTCTTCTCATCGATTCCACCGACAAGCTTTGGATATTTACGAAGGTCGGCGAAGACGCGACCAGTAAGAACACGTTCTGGCGAGAAGACGAGTGAGAAATCGGTGCCAGCACGAAGGCCCGAGACTTGCTCAAGTGCTGGTGCAAAACGATTACGAGTTGTTCCAACTGGGAGAGTGGTCTCGTAAGAGACGAGAGTTCCGGGCTTGAGACCCTTTGCAATTGCAACTGTTGCTTCATCCATCCAGCCAAAGTCAGGGATTCCATCATTATCGACGAAGAGTGGAACAACGACGACCACGGCGTCAGATTCAGCAACTGCCGATGTGGTGTCGGTTGTAGCACGCAGGTGGCCTGAGCCAACAACCTCTTTCAGGTATTGATCGAGGTGAGCCTCGCCTGGGAAGGGTTCGGTACCAGTGTTAATGAGTTCAACTGCCTTGGCATTTACATCGCAGCCAATGACGTGATGGCCCTTCTTTGCAAACTGCACAGCAAGTGGCAGGCCAATCTTTCCAAGGGCAACGACGGCAATCTTCATAGCGTGGCTAGAGCCTTTCCTGAGTTATTGATCAGTTGTGTGAAATCGAGGTTGACGCAGATGATAAGAAAATGACTGCATCGCGATCATCGGATTCAATCATCGAGGAGGCGACAGCGACTGTTGCGAGCCCTTGTTCCATTGTGACGATGCGATCGATAGCGCCAGGTAGGCCGAGTACGGCATCACGGAAGGCTTCATGTTCTGTCTTCAACGGCTCTGGCTTGGCAAAGGCGTAGCGGATGACATCGCCCTCGCTCACACCGCGGAAGGCTGCGACTGATTCCCACTCAGTATCGACTGATGCATTGGCGTAGTAGGTGAGGTCTGCAGTCAAAGTATCTGCGACGAAGGTGCCGCGTTCGCCGGTGACGATAGTGAGGCGTTCTTTAAACGGGGTCAACCAATTCACCAAGTGGTTGGTGATGATGCCATTCTCTAATTCACCAACGGCGGCGACCATATCTTCATGTGGTCGACCTGATTTGAGCGCGGTGCGTGCTGAGATAGATTTAAAGGCTGAGCGAGCGACCCACGCAGTGAGGTCGATATCGTGCGTTGCTAAATCTTTGATGACACCAACATCGGCGATACGTGCAGGGAATGGACCTTGGCGACGAGTAGCGATTTGGTAGACGGCGCCGAGTTCACCGGCATCGAGTCTGGCGCGAAGTTGTTGGAGCGCTGGGTTGTAGCGTTCGATATGTCCGACTGCGCCTACTAATCCCTTCGCCATAAAAGCTGCGGTGATCCGTTGTGCTGCTGGCGTATCGACGGCGAGCGGTTTCTCAATGAGCGCATGAACACCAGCTTCTGCGAGTTCAAGGGCGAGATCTTCATGGAAAGCGGTAGGAGCGGCGACCATTGCGTAGTCGATTCCTGCATCAATCAACTCTTTGACGGATGAGAGAACTGGCCGGCCACCCGCGACCTTATGGGGATCGCCCATTGGATCAGAAACCGCAACGAGTTCTACGCCATCAAGTGAGCTCAGTACTCGCGCATGATGACGACCCATCATGCCAAGACCTACAAGGCCTGCACGTAACTTCTCTGCCACTAGAGCGCCGCCGCAACATCGTTGACGACTGAGACGATCTTCTCGAGATCAGCCTTGGAGAGCGATGGATGTACTGGGAGAGAGACGCACTCTTTGATGACCTTCTCGGTCTCAGGTAGATCGAGGTTGAGCTTGAATGACGGGAGGCGATGAATCGGTGTTGGGTAGTAGACGCCGCAACCGATACCGCGTTCACGGATCTGGGTCATAAAGAGATCACGCTTTGCTGCATCATTGCCTTCGATACGGATCGTGTACTGATGGAAGGCGTGGGTCGTTCCTGGAGCAATAAATGGCGTGACAACGCCCTTGAGGTTTGCGGTGAGATACTCCGCATTCTTCTGACGAGTCGCAGTCCAGCCTGGCAACTTTCGGAGTTGGACGCGACCAATCGCAGCATGGATATCAGTCATGCGGTTATTAAATCCAACGACTTCATTCTGATAAATCACTTCTTGACCCTGATTGCGAAGAAGGCGAAGCATGCGGGCAGTATCGGCGTTATCGGTAGTCACCATTCCACCTTCACCCGAGGTCATATTCTTCGTTGGGTAGAAGCTGAAGGATGCAACAGTTCCCCAAGCGCCAGTTGGGCGACCGTTCATTGTTGCAAGGTGAGCCTGTGCTGAATCTTCAATGAGAAGGAGATTGTGCTTCTTGCAGATCGCTTCAAATCGATCCATCGCTGCAATATGGCCGTAGAGGTGAACCGGCATGATCGCCTTTGTGCGAGGAGTAATGAGTGATTCGACATGATCTGGATCCATGTTGAAGGTACGTGGATCGATATCGGCGAAGACTGGGATGCCGCCAGCGAGCGCAACCGAGTTCGCAGTCGCAGCGAATGAGAATGAAGGGACGATTACTTCATCGCCAGCCTTGATACCGGCGGCAATAAATCCAAGGTGGAGCGCTGAAGTTCCTGAGTTCACGGCGATGCAATGTCTGCCATCGACATACTTCGAGAACTCCTCTTCGAATGCCTTCACTTCTGGCCCTTGAGCCATCATGCCGCTGCGAAGTACGCGGTCGACCGCTGCACGCTCTTCCTCACCGATGATCGGCTTAGCCGCTGGAATCATGGTGATTGGCGAATTGCTCGCTGCTGGTGCATTCCTCTTAAACAATCCCATGGTTTATTCCGTTTCTGAAGTTTCTGGTGAATCGAGCTCGAGCTGATCTGGGGAGACCTCACGGTAGAGCTGCTCGGTCACTGGGCAACGGAAGAGATTATCGCCGATATTCTCGAGCGGGACCCCTGCGCGACCCACCCAACGGATTCTTTTTGCTGGGACTCCGGCTACTAAGGCGTAATCAGGGACATCTTTGGTGACAACTGCGCCTGCTGCGACGAGCGCCCAGGCCCCCACGGTGACAGGTGCGATACAGACCGCTCGCGCTCCAATAGATGCGCCATCGCCGATTGTGACGCCAACGGCATCCCAGTCCGATGCGCTCTTGATGCTGCCATCAGGATTTACTGCTCGTGGGAATTGATCGTTGGTAAGAACGGCAGCAGGTCCGATAAAGACGCCATTGCCGAGTTTCGCTGGTTCATAGACGAGTGCGTAATTTTGAATCTTGCAGTTATCACCGATTTCAACGCCACTGCCGATGTATGCCCCGCGACCCACGATGCAGTTCTTACCGATGGTGACGCCATCGCGGACCTGAACGAGGTGCCAGATAGATGATCCATCACCAATGGTTGCAGTTGAATCAACTTCGGCCGATGAGACGATGCGGGCAGAACTCATGGATTGAGTCTAGCCCTTGACGCGATGGAGAACTCGATCAATGGCTTGGGTCATCAGGCGATATTCGCCCTCGGCATCAAGGTTTTGGCGAGCCCAGGCCGCACCATTGGCTCGTACCTTTTCGATCTCGGCGGGATTGCGCTGCCAGCCTTGCAAGATCGCCGCGACCGAAGCTGGGCCATCTGCAACCGCACCACCTTGAGATTGAGAGATGAGATCTGCGCAGCGAGGAAGGGGAGTGGTAATTGTCGCTAAGCCAACTGACATGTACTCATAGATCTTTGAGGGAATAGCGGCGATAAAAGCTGGAGTTGGTTCTAAGAGAGAGAGTCCGACCCATGCACCGTGCGCGAGTTGCCACGACTTCTCTGGTGCAAGCCGGCCATGAAATGTAACGCGTGATGCAGCCTCTTCATTTTGAATCGACCACAGGTGAATCCACGCCGCATCGTTTTCTGAGATTGGTCCGACGATATCGAAACTCCACTCAGGTGCAAGTGCTGCGGCTTGCAACATTGTATGAAGGCCACGAGATTCCCGAACATCACCAATATAAATAGCACGCGGCTCTGTTGAGAGCGATCCACTCTGAGTTAAGTGGGTGGCATCAGGCAAATTGCGAAGGAGTATTCGTTGACGGGCCTTAAATGGCGGCACTTGTACATCAGCGACCGTAACCATCGCAGAGCGTGCAGCAAAGGCTGTTCCACTTCGTGCAAGAAGCGATGCGACTGCACCAGGAAGACCGAAGAGACGCTTTGCCCACTTTCGATCCTTGAGAAGTGAGAGGTAATCTTCATAAACATCGGCGCAATATGCGCGGTGCTTGATCAGTGCGGCTGCCCACGTGAAGAGCTGCGCTTCCGGTGCGAGCGTGTAGAGAATCTGGCCCGATGCGCGCCATGGTGAGTAGAAGGCACGGTGCAGACGCCAGAGAAAGCCCTTGTTCTGATTGACGGCACGGACCGTTGCACCCTGTGGCGCATCCTGAGGATTTCCTATTGCAAAGATCTCAACACTCTTGCCATTTCGAATGAGTGCATTGACGATTCGATGGAGCCGAGCATCAGCCAGTGATGCGCCGGGCGAGATGATCGATATATCTAGCACTATTACATATCTTCGAGGTTAGAAGGGAGCGTGCCCACTTCAAGGAACTTCAAATACTCTTCCACGATCTTCTCGGGTTCGCCATAAGCAAGGATCCGGCCCTTGTGCATCCAGATCGCGCTATCGCAGAGATCGCTAATCGTTGCGAGCGCATGCGAGACGATCAAGATGGTCCGCGCCTCTTGGACGAGTTCGCGCATCCGCAAGAAGGACTTCTCCTTGAAAGCTGCATCTCCAGCAGAGAGCGCTTCATCGAGGAGCAAAATATCTGGAGTCATACTCACTGACACTGCGAAGGCGACTCGACCATACATTCCTGATGAGTATGTGCGCACTGGCATATCGATGAAGCCATCTGGCAGATCAGCGAAGGCTGCGATCTCATCGGTCTTTGAATCAATCTCATCGCGTGTAAGACCTGCAGCTAAACCGCCGAGAATGATGTTGTCGCGACCGGAGAGCGCGGGATTAAAGCCAACGCCGAGTGCGAGGAGAGTAGAGATCTTGCCGTTGACGATGATGCGACCAGTTGTTGGTGGCATGATGCCAGCGATGGCGCGCATGATCGTTGATTTTCCAGCGCCATTAGCGCCGACAATTCCGACGACCGAACCATGTGGAATATCGAGTGAGACATGTTTTACCGCTTCAACCTGACGCATTCGCACGCGCTCACCCTTGGAGGCGCGCATAACTGCGTTCTTCAAGGTCTTCTTCGTATCAACGTTGATCTAGTAGGTGATCGAGAGATCTTCGATACGGATAGCGAGATCATCGGGAAGCAAGAAATCTTGCTTATAGCCCTTGGCAACGAGTGAGTTCGTTGAAGGCGGATTAGATCCGAGGCGGATTACGCCGGGATTTGATTCAGGAGGTGTGAGGATCATTAGACGCGCACCGCGAAATCTCGTTCACGTGATGTGAAGAAGTAGGTACCAAAGGCCATCGAGATCAAAACCCAAGCGCCCATGCCAGCGAATTCAGAGAGAGTCGGCGAGACGCCATCAATCCAGACGTGATAAGTCGCAGAGAGTGCAGGCCCGAGTGGGTTGATAAAGAGGAGCGCGCGATGCCAGCCGTGGAGCATCTCTGGGTTCCAGAGAACTGGCGATCCATAGAGCCAGATACGGGTGGTGTAGGTAAGAAGCTTGCTCGTGTCTCGGAAGTAGACATTCATGACGGCAAAAACGAGGGAGAGGCCGAAGGCGGTGATTGCGAGAGCAGCGATGATCAATGGCGCCCAGGCGTAGTTCCAATCAGCGAGGGGAATATTGGTCTTCGGATAGAAGATCTTTCCGACTAAGACGACTGCGAAGTAGGTAGGAATTGTTGGCCAGAACTGACTAAATGCGCGCACTGAAGATGAGAAGGGGAGGAGTGCTCGAGGGAATGCTTGATTGAGGATGAGTCGCCCACCTGATGTGATGGATTGCGCGCCGTCACTGATGATGTTCTGTGCGAAGTAGAACATGAAGATGCCGATCAAAATGTGGGCGAGCGTGCTCAGGCCGGTCGCATTATTTGCACCACCGCGAAGAACGGTGACAAGCAAGAAATAGACGAGTGATAAGAAGAGTGGATTGAGGACGAGCCAGGCCTTGCCCAACTTCGATTCAAGATATTCAGCTTTGTCCGCGAAGCGTGCGAGTTCGAGCGCAAAGCTGCGGCGCTGCCAGAACTCTTTGAAGTATGGAATGAGTGGTGGGGTCTGCGCCTTATGGGGCTCGAAGACCTGGATGAGTTGAGCGCCTCGTTTGCCGGATGCGGAAGATTCCTTGGGGCTCATAGCGTCCGAGTCTAGTTATTTGCTGCGCACCTTTCCACAACCGCGCGTTATGCCCAGCGGGGTGGTTTTTCTCCTCATGCAATCAGCTTCTCCCCGAAGATCTGCCCATTCGGCCACGCGCCGACCCAACGTTATGACTACTGAAAGGGTCTTAATCTCATGAATAAGAAGTTCGTATCACCCGCCTTCGGGAAATCCGCCCAACCGGCACGCAATCCTCGATCGCTTCGTTCGCTAGCGGTTCTCCTACTCACTGGTGCACTTGTTATGCCAAGTGCTCTCCTTGAGAGCACTGCGGCACATGCAGAGCCGGTAAAGAGCGCTTCTTCTTCGGGTGCAGCTAAGTCAGCATCTAAGTCAGCATCTAAGTCAGCAGCCAAAGCCATGCCAAAGAAAGCTGCAACAACAAAGAAAGCTGCAACAAAGAAGACGACTAAATCCCCGCGTCGCGCCATAAGTAAATCCCTCGTAACGAAGCGCGCTTCGCTCGCAACGAAGGCGGCATCAGTGCGAGCCACTCGCGTTCAGAACGTCGCTGCGGCACGAAGCTCTGTCGCCAAGAAAGCTGCATCAGTTCGAACAAAGTTAGCCGCCAAGCGTGCGGTCTCGTCAACGAAGAAGGCTGCAACAAAGCGCGCAACAACAAAGCGAGCAACAACAAAGCGAGCAACAACAAAGCGAGCAACAAAGAAAGCTGCAACAACAAAGAAAGCCACGAGTAAAAATTCAACGATGGCCGACCCTGCCATCGCTCCAACTCTCAAAGGTTCACTGGAGCCAACCTTTGTTTCGAATCCATCACAGGTAGTGGCGCCAATGGGACCAGGAGTCTCCAAGGTGGTTACTCCAGTCACGCCAGTCACTCCAGTCACTCCAGTCACTCAAGTTGCCCCAGTTGCCCCAGTTGCAACGAAGAAGACAGCCCCTGCCTCGCGCAAGAGCACAAAGGGCAAGCGTGCAGTCAAGCGGCTGCGTGCCCGGCTTTAGAGAGCACCGCTCTAGAAAGCACCTCTCTAGAAAAAGAGCATCATTAGTTGGTTGGCGCCCCCTCTTGTGGGGGCGTTCTTCCAGGAGTACCGTGAAAGTTACGAGGGGCTCGCGGGCCCAAGCGAATGAGATTGAGGAGTTCATCATGAATATTGTTCTCCACACACGCAATGCTCACCTTGCAGAAGATTTCAGTGAAATCGCACGAGAAAAGTTGCAATCCATGGCTCGCTTTAATGTTGTTATTGAAGGCATGAAGGTTGAAATCAAACACGAAAGCAATCCGCACCACGGCAAGAACTCTCACGTGGTGACGCTCACCTCCCACGGCGCCGGCCCTTTTATCCGCGCCGAAGGGGAGGGCTTCAACGACTTGGCTGCCTTCGATAAAGCGGTTGCAAGCCTCGAACTACAAATACGTAAAATCCATGAGCGCTCAAAGGATGTAGCGCACGAGACGGTTATCACACACCTCGTTAATTAACGCTGCTCGCCGAATCCTCTGTGATACTTCGAAGTGAGGGAACGATTTTCTCGTGAAATTTGGCGTGAAATTTTGCCTGAAATTTGGCGTGCAATATATGGAGGATGGGATGCATAAAGTTCTTGCTGGCCTCACCGAAGGCTGGTGGATGTTCTTTGATACCTTATGGGCTCTAGTCTTTGGCTTCATCCTTTCCGGAGTCGTTCAAGCTCTGGTCACTCGCAAGAAGATGCAATCCCTGCTTGGCGATCATGCGCCTTCGACAATCGCGCGGGCATCTTTCTTTGGAATCGTCAGCAGTTCTTGCTCATATGCCGCAAGCGCCTTAGCACACTCGATTTATAAAAAGGGTGCTGACTTCACAGCATCAATGGTCTTCATGTTTGCAAGCACCAACTTAGTTATCGAACTTGGAATAGTTCTCTGGTTCCTTATCGGATGGCAATTTGCGCTTGCAGAGTTTGTCGGGGGAGCAGTCATGATTCTGCTTCTCAGCCTTCTTCTGCCGCGATTTTTCAGCGAGACGCGAGAGGCTTCTTCGGCTGCTGAAAAGAGACTGACGCTCGAAATTATTGATTCGCCTAGTTCTTCCACTTCGACCAGTTCCTCAACTTCTGCTTGCGCTTGCTGCACTCCCGCAAGTTCATCGGAAGATGGAGAGGGCGATGGTGAATCTACGCCTCGCACATCCCTCTTTTCCAAGCTTCGCGCATCGGCTGGATTCACAATGGGTGACTTCCTGATGCTCCGTTGGGAGCTGATCATTGGGTTTGTCGTTGCAGGCCTAGCCATGAAGGTCGTTCCCTTTTCATTCTGGAAGGCGCTCTTTCTCTCCGGCCACGGTTTCTGGTCGACCCTTGAAAATGTCATCGTCGGGCCCGTTCTCGCATTCATCTCTTTCGTCTGCTCGGTTGGAAATGTTCCGCTAGCGGCAGCATTATGGAATGCGGGCATTACTTTTGGCGGAGTTATCGCCTTTATTTTCGCCGATTTGATCTCGCTGCCACTCGTTCTGATTTATAGGAAGTACTACGGCACAAAGATGGCGTTGAAGCTGACCTTGATCTTCTGGCTAGTGATGAGCGTGAGTGGATTAGTAACGGAGGGTATTTTTAACGCTTTAAAGGCTATCCCGATGCATATGTCGATGTCGATGGGGGATAAGCACTTTGGGCTGAACGCCACGACTATCTTGAACGCGATAGCACTCATTTTGGCTGCTCTTGTTTACTACTTCTATAAGCAGCCTGATTCGTCAGTTGATAATGACTTTGCCCAGGATCCTATTTGTGGGATGCAGGTACGAAAGAGCGATGCGCCAGCTTCTTGGCCTCATGACGGAGTCATGTATTACTTCTGCATGCAGGGTTGCAAAGATGCTTTTATGAATCAAGTTATGAATCAAGTCGCAAAAGAAGCTACTGATTCGGGCAAGTAAGCCCAAATTCTCCTTGAACCGCAGCGGGCACTTTTCCGCAACCAACTAGAGCAGTTCCGAAGTCCTGAATCTTCCAGCCATTCTTTGCGGCACTTGCCCAGCCATATGCATTGTCGGTAATCGGTAGGTAAGGGACGCTAGTAAAAATCATCCAATGTTTATTGATGTCGGAGTATCGAACATCAACGATCGCTGCGAAGTATCCGTCTTTTCCGAATTGTTGAGTGACTAGGTCTCGAGTAATCGAACTTGGTACAGGTGAGCCAGCCGTGTATGTGGCGTTGTCTGCGGCAAAGTGATTGGGATACGTAGCGGTCAAGCTCCAAGGCACGTAGACATATGGAAGTTCACCATCTACGGCATTAGTCCACGTTAATTTCCATCCCGCAGGAGTGGATAGCCCGGTTGGAAGCTTTCGATGAATTTGAGCATCGACCGCCTTTGAGTCCCAGTTCCGTAACTTGGGATAGTTGGTCTCAATATTTTTGATCAAGAGAGTAATTCCGTCGCGAAGCTTTGAATCTTCTGGTCTTAGATCGGGGTTGGTGGGTCCGCAGGCGGTGAGAAGGAAAAGTGATCCAGCCACAAGCGCGACTAGAGCGCGACGAGATGCGGCACGAGATGTAACTATTGCTTCGGTCGCTTTCATGCTGCCACTCTAATCTCAAAAGTCCCACTTCAGCATAGCTGCGTTCACCCCAACATCGACCTTTGCCCTAACATCGACCTTTGCCCTAACATCGACCTTTGCCGCAATGTCGACCTTCGCCCCGACTCTCTCTGCCGACCCGTGAAGCGTGCTACCGAGAGTAACTGCCGTCTCGCTCTCTGCCTCGTTTGCGGCTCAATCGTTCGACCACCTGTGGATCTTCCTCGAGCAACGACTTGGGCTTGCTTCTCTACGCACATGACTAATTCTCAGGCCTCCGAATTTGGAAAGATTGCCGAACTGATGAGCGATCCCACGGTTGAGGAGCTCTGGATTAATTCGCCACATCGAATCTTTGTCGCTCGGGCCGGAGTAAGTGAACTAACCAATCTCGTCATGAGTAGCGAGGAGGTCCGTGAATTAGTAGAGCGCTTACTAATGTGGGGAGGCCGTCGACTAGACCTCTCACACCCATTTGTCGACGCACGATTACCCGATGGCAGCAGACTCCATGTTGCGATCCCAGAAGTAACTGCCGCGCATTGGGCTGTGAATATTCGCAAACACTTATTACGAGGAAAGTCACTTGAGGAGTTAGCAGCGATCGGCGTCATGTCAGAGTCGATCTCCACCTATCTGACCGATGCGGTAGCTGCAGGGCTCAATATCTTGGTCAGCGGTTCGACTCAGGCAGGCAAGACCACTCTTCTCAACGCATTGGTGAGTGCAGTTCCTGCTGGTAACCGCGTGGTGACAATTGAAGAGGTCTTTGAATTGAAGCCGCGCGTCTCTGATTGCGTTGCGCTTCAAACACGCCCTGCCAATCTGCAGGGTGAAGGCGAGATTCCGCTGCGTCGCCTGATCAAAGAAGCGTTACGCATGCGACCTTCGCAGTTGGTGGTTGGCGAGATTCGAGAGGCCGAATCACTCGATCTTCTGATTGCACTCAATTCTGGAATACCTGGCATGGCAACAATTCACGCGAACTCGGCACGGGATGCGCTTTCGAAATTGCAAACCCTTCCCTTATTGGCAGGTAAGAACATCTCGCACGAATTCGTTACTCCAATCGTCGCTTCGTCGATCGATATGGTTGTTCACACCACAATCGCGCGCCGCGGTACAAATGGAGAGAGTAAGGGCGCTCGAAGTTCAGGCGAGCGGCGAGTAGTCGAAATTTTGGCTCTCACCGGACGAGTAGAGAGCGGACGAGTAGAGAGCGAACCACTCTTCACCTTTCACGATGGGGAATATCTTCCGGGGCTGGGAGATCCTCGAAGGATTTTTAATGATCGAGTGAGTAGAGCCGATCACGAGCTTCTCCATCGCGAGGGGTTAATCGCATGAATATTTCTCCACAGGGAGCTCAAAACTCAGCATCTGGCACGCGATCAACTGGCCATGAGATCACCGTGAGAGTCGCGAGCATCCTCATCTTCACCTCAGTATGTATCGCAGTCATCTCGGGAGAGTTGATCTTAGGCGTGCTCTCTCTTCCGGTTGCATGGTTGATTCGCCGAACTGTGGTGTTGAGAAAGATTGAGAGAGAACGCATTGCACTATCCATGCTGTGGCCCGAGATTATCGATCACATCATCTCTGGATTGCACTCAGGTTTATCGCTCGCAGAGACCCTTGTCGGTCTATCTCTACGCGGCCCCGTGGCAACGAGATCGACCTTTAAAGCATGTGAAGAGTCGCTTCGCACAGGTGGTGATCTGGAGAAGGCCTTCATCATCATTAAGGAGAGATTCAATGATGGCCTAGCTGATCAGGTGTGTGAAGTTCTTGACTTCGCTCGTGGAACGGGAAGCAGAGATACGTCAATTATCCTTCGGAGCCTCGGAGAATTTATCCGAAGCGACATTGCACTCCGAGCAGAGATTCGATCGAAACATGGCTGGGTAAAGAACTCTGCGCTTATTGCGGCAATCGCACCATGGATACTCCTGCTGATTCTCTCCTCACAGAAGAAGACGATTGAGGCCTTTTCGACCTCCGGCGGAGTTGTTGTTCTGGCGGTGGGTGTCGGCTCCACTCTGATTGCATACTTTTGGATGGAGCGCGCCGGCAGATTGCCGAACGTGCCAAGGATTTTCGCCTAATGCAATCACGTGGATATTTTGCCTTCCTCGCGTTATCGCCAATCTTTATCTTCTTCGGCGTAGTTCTCTATGAAGAGTTTAGACGCGAGCTCTGGATAACTTCGGAGAATCTCGTTTTGAGAAGAGCGAGAAAGCGCGAGCGACTTGCCATCGAAATGGAGTTCCCTTTAATAGTCGAACTCTTTGCGATATTGATTGGCGGTGGCATGAGTCCGTCTAGCGCTCTGGCGCGTATCAGCGAGAAGGGGAATGGGGAGTTCCATGCCGCGTTGTTACCGATCATCTCCGAAATGAGAGCCGGAGTGAATCTTGCACAGGCGCTTGATCTCCTCAATGAACAGGTTGACTCACCAATAGTCCGTCGTTTCTGTGATTCTCTTGCCATCTCGATTGAGCGAGGAAGTTCGCTGATTGATGTCATGGGTCGTCAAGTTGAGGAAGTGCGGCAACGTCAGCGCTTGCAGATCGCAGACCGCGCAGCAAAAGCAGAAGTTGCGCTCATGATTCCAGTGGTCTTCCTCATTCTTCCTATCTCGATCCTCTTCGCATTGTGGCCCTCCTACTTTGCACTCGGGGGCAGCTTTGGCGGGGGATAGTCAATCAACGTTTTCAGTTATAAGAGGATCAATGACAGGAGAAAAAGAGAGAAGAGAGGCGGTACACATGAATAAACATGAACGCGAGAATGGAGCAGAGATGGGTGGAGCAGAGATGGGTGGAGCAGAGATGGGTGGAGCAGAGATGAGTGGAGCAGAGATGAGTGGAGCAGAGATGAGTGGAGCAGAGATGAGTGGAGCAGA
>JBAXMU010000002.1:0-100050 GCA_037134155.1 Actinomycetes bacterium | reverse complement strand
TGGATCGCAGAGAGTGTTACCGGTTGTGGTGTCCTTAAGACCCATAACAGCGATGATCATTCCTGCGCCGGCGTTGTCCTTCTCTTCACGCTTGTTGGCGTGCATCTGATAGATCTTGCCAATACGTTCTTTCTTTCCGGTTGTGGCATTGAGAACGGTTGCACCAGTCTCAAGTGTTCCGGAGTAGATACGTACGAATGTGAGCTTTCCAAGGTGCGGATCAGACATGATCTTGAATGCGAGAGCTGAGAATGGCTCTGAATCAGATGGCTGACGTGTGTCTTCCTGCTCTGGATCTTCGTACTTGTGACCGACGATCGCAGCAATATCAAGTGGTGATGGGAGGTAGCGGTTTACTGCATCGAGCATTGGCTGAACGCCCTTGTTCTTAAATGCAGAACCTGTAAGAACTGGTGTGAGCTTATCTGCGAGAGTTGCACGACGGATACCGGCGATGATCTCTTCTTCAGAGAGTTCGATACCTTCGAGGAACTTCTCCATGATTGCATCATCTGCATCAGCAAGGGTCTCAAGCATTGCTTCACGCGCAGCCTTTGCCTCTTCAACCATATCTGCAGGAATCTCTTCAACTTTGTAATCTTCACCCTTTGCAGTTTCTCCGCGCCATGTGAGCGCCTTCATTGCAATGAGATCGATGACTCCGAGGAAGTCACCTTCTGATCCAATTGGAAGCTGGAGGACGAGTGCGATCGCATTCAAACGTGAACCGATCATGTCGACACAACGTTGGAATGAAGCACCGGTACGGTCAAGCTTGTTAACGAAACAGATACGTGGAACGTTATAGCGATCTGCTTGACGCCATACTGTTTCAGATTGTGGCTCTACGCCAGCAACACCGTCGAAGACGCAGACAGCGCCATCGAGAACACGAAGTGAACGCTCTACTTCAACCGTGAAGTCAACGTGACCTGGTGTATCGATGATGTTGATGAGGTTGCCCTTCCACATACATGTGGTCGCAGCTGATGTAATGGTGATTCCGCGCTCTTGCTCTTGTTCCATCCAGTCCATGGTGGCGCCGCCATCGTGAACTTCACCGATCTTGTAGTTGATACCGGTGTAGAAGAGGATGCGCTCAGTAGTCGTGGTTTTACCCGCGTCGATGTGCGCCATGATTCCAATGTTGCGAACCTTGGCTAGGTCGATTGCTGTATCTACGGCCACTTAATTAATCCCCTTAATCGTCTCTATGAAATCTCTAAATAGTCTCTTGGTTACCAGCGGTAATGTGCGAAAGCCTTGTTAGCTTCAGCCATCTTGTGAGTATCTTCGCGCTTCTTCACTGCTGCGCCGAGACCGTTTGATGCATCTACCAATTCATTGGTGAGACGCTCTGCCATTGACTTCTCGCGACGCTCGCGTGAGTAATCAACTAACCAACGTAGTCCGAGTGTCATTGAACGAGCAGCCTTAACTTCGACTGGTACCTGGTAGGTAGCTCCACCAACACGACGTGAACGAACTTCAACGCCTGGCTTGATGTTGTCGAGTGCGCGCTTCAAGATGATGACTGGATCTGTTCCACCAGTCTTCTCGCGGCAACCTTCGAGTGCTGTGTAAACAATTGACTCAGCAGTTGAACGCTTGCCTGACAAGAGAACCTTGTTAATAAGAGCAGTTACGACAGGTGAGTTGTAAACAGGATCTGCAACAACAGGAGTCTTAGTGACGGGACCTTTACGTGGCATTAGGAAGCCTTCTTCTCTCTCTTGGCGCCGTAGCGACTACGTGATTGCTTGCGGTTCTTTACACCCTGTGTATCGAGTGATCCGCGAATAATTTTGTAACGAACACCTGGAAGATCCTTTACGCGACCGCCACGTACAAGAACAATGGAGTGCTCTTGCAAGTTGTGACCTTCGCCAGGAATGTATGCAGTGATTTCCATGCCACTTGTAAGACGTACACGTGCAACTTTACGAAGCGCAGAGTTCGGCTTCTTAGGTGTTGTTGTGTAAACACGAGTACAGACACCGCGACGTTGTGGACTTCCCTTAAGAGCAGGAGTCGTCGTCTTCGTTGTCTTTTCGGCGCGGCCCTTACGAACCAGCTGCTGAATAGTTGGCACTACATTCTCCATTCGTTACTGCCTTTTAGTAATTTCTACGCTTACACTTCCCACCCACGAGGTCGGGCGTGTCGGACGTAAAAACGGCAGAGGAGAAAGGTACCTAAGACCTCACGGAAAGTAAAAACGGGGTTCTGCTCCCCCAATACTCCTAGCCCCATCCCGTCATCCAGCGACACGCCGAAGGTTGATTTCGGGAATCTGGGTCGCTTTTTCACCCCATCTGGGCGATGGTTGATACATGAACGAGCTCTTGGAGACCCCTGACCGGCCGAAAATGGGGGCTCTACCGCCTAAATTGCGTGGAATCATCCATCTGGTCATGTCTCCCCTGAGCCTGGTCGCAGGCCTGACCCTGATTACGGTCGCAGACCGCCTCAAGGGACGGGTCACGCTGGGAATCTTCACCCTGACCGCCGTCATCCTCTTCACCTGCAGCGCCTTTTACCACCGGGTGGGATGGAGCGCCCGAAATAAGGCAATCTGGCGCAGGATCGACCATGCCAATATCCCGATCTTGATCGCTGGCACCTATACGCCATTCGCCGTCTTCCTCTTGAACCACCATCAAGCGACGATTCTGCTCGCGCTCGTCTGGGGCGGAGCAATCTTCACCGCCGCACTTCGCGTTTTCTGGATTACTGCACCACGTTGGTTGTACGTACCGCTCTACATCGCTCTGGGTTGGGCTGCAGTCATTTATCTTCCTGACTTCTACAAGAAGGGTGGCGTTGCGGTCTTCACTCTTATTCTTGTTGGCGGACTCTGCTATTCAAGTGGTGGATTAATTTATGCAATCAAGAAGCCGAACTTCTCTTTTCGTTGGTTTGGATTCCACGAACTCTTCCATGCACTCACTGCTGCAGCGTTCATCTGCCAGTTCGTTGCAGCCGGTTTAGTGGTCTTCACAACTCGTTAATTCACACAGAAAATTTTTTTGCTGAAAAGCAAAAGGGCCCCATCCGAAGATGAGGCCCTCTATAGTCAGTATTTTTAGCGTACTTCGAGATCATCCAAGCGAACTGCTTCGCCGGATCCCTGTGTCTCGAATGGAGTGAAGTCATACTCGTCATAAGCAGCGTAAACCGCTGCTTTTGCCTCTTCTGTTGGTTCAACGCGGACATTGCGATAACGAGCAAGTCCGGTACCAGCAGGAATGAGCTTTCCGATAATGACATTCTCTTTAAGACCAAGAAGTGGATCGCTCTTCTCAGAGAGTGCAGCATCCGTGAGGACCTTGGTGGTCTCTTGGAATGATGCAGCCGATAGCCATGACTCAGTTGCAAGTGATGCCTTGGTAATACCCATAAGTTCTGGGCGACCTGATGCAGCCTTGCCACCTGATGTGACGACGCGACGGTTCTCTGTTTCGAAGAAGCCACGCTCTACGAGAGCACCTGGAAGGATCTCGGTATCGCCTGGTTCAAGCACAGTAATGCGCTTCAACATCTGACGAACGATGATCTCAATGTGCTTATCGTGGATCGATACACCCTGCGAGCGGTATACCTCTTGGATCTCGTTGACCAAGTGAATCTGGGTCTGGCGAGGTCCGAGGATACGCAATACCTGCTTTGGATCAATCGCTCCAACAACGAGCTTCTGACCAACAGATACGCGGGCGCCATCTTCTACGAGGAGCTTCTGACGACGAGTGATTGGGTATGCGACTGGTTCTCCGCCATCTTCTGGAGTAACAACAATCTTCTTACCCTTGGCATCTTCGATGAAGCTGATAACACCAGCTGCCTCTGCGATTGGCGCAACACCCTTTGGTGTACGTGCTTCGAAGAGTTCGACGATACGTGGAAGACCGTGTGTGATGTCATCACCAGCCACACCACCGGTGTGGAAGGTACGCATTGTGAGCTGGGTTCCAGGCTCACCAATGGACTGGGCTGCGATGATACCGACAGCTTCGCCGACATCGACGAGCTTGCCTGATGCCATTGAGCGGCCGTAACACATGGCGCACTGGCCGACCCTTGAATCACAGGTGAGGACTGAGCGGATCTTCACTTCAGCTACACCGGCAGCGACCAAGAGGTCGATGTTGGCATCGCCAAGATCTGTTCCAGCAGGCAGAACAACCTTGCCGTTTGACTCAACATCTTCAGCCAAGTTACGACCGAAGAGTCCAGTCTCAACGTGCTCATCGCGAACGAGTTCGCCCTGAGCATTAGTTGCTGCAATCTTCAATGTGAGACCGCGATCGGTTCCGCAATCTTCTTCACGGATGATGACATCCTGAGCAACGTCGCAGAGACGACGGGTCAAGTAACCCGAGTCAGCGGTACGGAGCGCAGTATCAGCGAGACCCTTACGGGCACCGTGAGTAGAGATGAAGTACTCAAGTACTGAGAGGCCTTCACGGAAGTTCGCCTTGATTGGACGCGGAATAATTTCACCCTTTGGGTTAGCTACCAGTCCACGCATACCTGCGATCTGACGGATCTGCATCATGTTTCCACGAGCACCAGAGAAGACCATCATCCATACAGGATTGGTCTTAGGGAAGTTCTCTTCCATCTCTTTACCGACTTCAGCAGTTGCCTGAGTCCAGATCTCGATCAATTCCTGACGACGCTCGTCATCAGTGATCAGACCCTTCTCATACTGTGACTGAACCTTTGCTGCCTTATCTTCATAACCAGCAAGGATCTGTGGCTTGCGAGCAGGTGTCACAACGTCTTCGAGACCAATTGTGATTCCAGCACGTGTTGCCCAGTAGAAACCAAGTGACTTAAGGGCATCGAGTGTCTGCGCAACGACAACCTTTGGGCACTTTTCAGCGAGTGAGTTCACAAGCTTTCCGAGTTCCTTCTTGGTGACGTCGTAGTCGACGAAATCGATCTCTGCTGGAAGGACCTCATTGAAGAGGGCGCGACCGAGAGTTGACTCAAGGACTGATCCTGCTCCGGTGCGAATCTTGATCTTCGCTTGGAGTGAGAGTGAGCCTTGTTCGAATGCCATAAGTGCTTCAGCGACCGAACCGAATGCGCGACCTTCGCCAACTTGGTTTTCACGGAGCGAGGTCAAGAAGTAGAGACCAAGGACCATATCCTGAGTTGGAGATGTGATCGGACGACCCGATGCAGGCGAGAGGATGTTGTTGCTCGAAAGCATAAGAACTCGAGCTTCTGCTTGTGCTTCCGCTGAAAGAGGCAAGTGAACAGCCATCTGGTCACCGTCGAAGTCAGCGTTAAACGCTGTACATACGAGTGGGTGAATCTGAATAGCCTTACCTTCAACCAACTGTGGTTCGAAGGCCTGGATACCCAAGCGGTGCAGGGTTGGTGCGCGGTTCAGTAGTACTGGGTGTTCTGCAATAACTTCTTCTAGAACATCCCACACAACTGGACGAGCACGTTCAACCATACGCTTTGCAGACTTGATGTTCTGAGCATGGTTCAAATCGACCAAGCGCTTCATTACAAATGGCTTGAAGAGTTCAAGTGCCATCTGCTTTGGAAGTCCGCACTGGTGCAACTTCAACTGTGGTCCAACGACGATTACAGAACGGCCAGAGTAGTCAACGCGCTTTCCGAGGAGGTTCTGACGGAAGCGGCCTTGCTTACCCTTCAACATATCTGAAAGGGACTTCAGTGGACGGTTTCCTGGGCCAGTTACTGGGCGACCACGACGACCGTTATCGAAGAGTGAGTCAACAGCTTCTTGAAGCATGCGCTTCTCGTTGTTGACGATAATCTCTGGAGCACCAAGATCAGCAAGACGCTTCAAACGGTTGTTACGGTTGATGACTCGGCGATAGAGATCGTTGAGATCTGAAGTCGCGAATCGTCCGCCATCCAACTGAACCATTGGGCGTAGATCTGGTGGAATAACAGGGACAGCATCGAGAACCATTGAAGCTGGCTTGTTGCTGGTGTTAAGGAATGAGGAGACGACCTTGAGACGCTTGATAGCGCGGGTCTTCTTCTGGCCCTTACCTGTCTGTGAAAGTTCGTTGAGGAGAACGAATTCTGCTTGGAGATCGAAGGTCTCAAGGCGAGCCTTAATGGCAGATGCTCCCATTGAACCTTCGAAGTAGACGCCATAACGATCGCGCATCTCGCGGTACAAGCCTTCATCACCTTCGAGGTCTTGGACCTTGAGGTTCTTAAAGCGAGACCAGACAGCATCAAGACGATCGAGTTCGCGCTGGGCACGGTCACGAGTTGCCTTGAGCTCGCGCTCTGCAGATTCGCGGACCTTACGCTTTACATCGGCCTTCTCGCCGGCAGCTTCGAGCTCAGCAAGATCTGCTTCGAGCTTCTTCTGACGTGAGTCCAGGTCGGTATCGCGACGAGTTTCGATCTTCTTCTTATCGTTTGAAAGGCGCTTCTCAAGCTGTGGCAGATCTTCTGCGCGCGCTTCAGTATCGACAGAGGTGATCATGTAAGCAGCGAAGTAGATGACCTTCTCGAGATCCTTTGGAGCGAGATCGAGGAGGTAACCCAAGCGGCTTGGAACGCCCTTGAAGTACCAGATGTGAGTTACAGGAGCAGCAAGCTCGATATGACCCATGCGCTCACGACGAACCTTTGCGCGTGTTACTTCAACGCCGCAACGTTCGCAGATGATGCCCTTGAATCGAACGCGCTTGTACTTACCGCAATAACATTCCCAGTCACGAGTAGGTCCGAAGATCTTCTCATCGAAGAGTCCGTCCTTCTCTGGCTTGAGTGTGCGGTAGTTAATGGTCTCTGGCTTCTTTACTTCGCCAAAAGACCACTCGCGAATATTGTCTGTCGACGCTAGGCCGATACGTAGTTCATCAAAGAAATTAACATCCAACATGGTTGTTTATCCTCACACTTCTTCTACGCTGCTTGGCTCAACTCGTGACAAGTTAATACCTAGCTCTTCGGCGGCACGGAACACTTCTTCGTCAGTATCGCGCATCTCAATGGCGACACCTTCGGATGAGAGAACTTCGACGTTCAAGCAGAGAGATTGCATCTCTTTCACAAGAACCTTGAAGGACTCTGGGATGCCAGGCTCAGGGATGTTCTCACCCTTCACGATGGCTTCGTAAACCTTTACGCGACCAAGTACGTCATCTGACTTGATAGTGAGCAACTCTTGGAGTGTGTATGCAGCTCCGTAAGCTTCGAGCGCCCAAACTTCCATCTCACCAAAGCGCTGGCCACCGAACTGGGCTTTTCCGCCAAGTGGTTGCTGCGTAATCATTGAGTAAGGTCCAGTTGAACGTGCGTGGATCTTGTCATCTACCAAGTGGTGGAGCTTCAAGACATACATGTAACCAACTGAGATTGGCGCCTTATACGGCTCACCGGTACGGCCATCAAATAACTGCGCCTTACCGTTCGCCCCAATGAGGGTCATGCCATCCTTATTTGGAAGGGTTGATCCAAGAAGACCAATGAGCTCTTCTTCTTTCGCGCCATCGAATACTGGAGTAGCAACTCGGCCACCAGGTGCTTGTTCTGCTGCACCGATCTTGCGCAAGTTCTCTTGCCATGGCTCGTTACCTTCGAGTTTCCAACCGGCCTTTGCAACCCAACCGAGGTGGAGTTCGAGTACCTGTCCGACGTTCATACGTCCTGGAACACCGAGTGGGTTCAAGATGACATCAACAGGGGTTCCATCTTCAAGGAATGGCATATCTTCCTGAGGAAGAATCTTTGAGATAACACCCTTGTTACCGTGACGACCAGCAAGCTTGTCACCGTCTTGGATCTTGCGCTTCTGCGCAACATAGACGCGAACAACTTGATTGACGCCAGCTGGCAATTCGTAATCTTCAGAGTCAGCGATTGTTACGCCGATGACCTTGCCTGATTCACCGTGTGGAACCTTGAGTGAGGTATCGCGAACTTCGCGAGCCTTCTCACCGAAGATTGCACGGAGCAAGCGCTCTTCTGGCGTAAGTTCGGTCTCTCCCTTTGGAGTTACCTTTCCTACGAGAATATCGCCAGGGACTACATCTGCGCCGACGCGGATAATTCCACGATCATCGAGATCTGAGAGAACTTCTTCGCTGACATTTGGAATGTCGCGAGTGATCTCCTCGGGTCCAAGCTTGGTATCGCGCGCATCGACTTCGTACTCTTCAATATGGATCGAAGTAAGTACATCGTCTTGAACGAGGCGCTGTGAAAGGATGATCGCATCTTCGTAGTTGTGACCTTCCCATGACATAAATGCCACGAGGAGGTTCTTTCCGAGAGCCATTTCACCCTTATCGGTTGATGGTCCATCAGCAATAACCTGGCCTGGCTCAACGCGATCGCCCTGTGAAACAAGGACTTTCATGTTGCGGCTTGTGCCTTGGTTAGAGCGAACGAACTTCTCAACGAAGTAATGCTCGGTGGTGCCATCGTCATTCATGACGGTGACTTCATCAGCCTGGACGACTGTGACAACGCCTGGCTTGCGAGCAAGGAGGACATCGCCAGCATCGACAGCTGCACGGAACTCCATACCGGTACCAACAAATGGTGACTCAGCGCGAAGTAGTGGGACTGCCTGACGCATCATGTTCGAGCCCATCAATGCGCGGTTCGCATCGTCGTGCTCGAGGAATGGAATCATCGCTGTTGCAACAGAAACCATCTGACGTGGTGAGACGTCCATGTAATCGACTTCATCAGCCAAGATGTATTCAACTTCGCCACCACGACGACGAACCAAGACGCGCTCTTCTGCGAAGTGGCTATCGGCTGTGAGAGGAGCATTCGCCTGAGCGATGATGTGCTCATCTTCTTCATCAGCGGTGAGGTAATCGATCTGATCTGTGACCTTACCCTTTGAAACCTTGCGGTAAGGAGTCTCGATAAATCCAAATGGTGTGACGCGAGCATATGTAGCAAGCGATCCGATAAGTCCAATGTTTGGACCTTCTGGAGTTTCGATTGGACACATACGACCGTAGTGCGATGGGTGTACGTCACGGACTTCGAAGCCTGCGCGTTCACGTGAGAGACCACCGGGTCCAAGTGCAGATAGACGACGCTTATGTGTCATACCTGAAAGTGGGTTGGTCTGATCCATGAACTGTGAGAGCTGTGAAGTTCCGAAGAACTCCTTGATCGATGCAACGACTGGACGGATGTTGATCAAGGTCTGAGGAGTAATCGCCTCAACATCTTGAGTTGTCATACGTTCGCGAACAACGCGCTCCATACGTGAAAGACCGATACGGACCTGGTTCTGAATGAGTTCGCCGACTGTACGGAGACGACGGTTACCGAAGTGATCGATATCGTCCTTCTCTACACGTACCTCTTTGCCGTACTCAAGAAGTGCATCGCCCTTGTGGAGTGATGCCAAGTACTTGATGGTTCCAACGATATCTTCAATTGTAAGAAGGCCCTTATTGAGGTCTAGTTCAAGACCGAGCTTCTTATTAACCTTGAAGCGACCGACCTTTGCAAGGTCATAACGCTTTGGATTGAAGTAAAGGTTCTCAATGAGATTCTGTGCTGCTTCCTTGGTAGGAGGCTCGCCTGGACGCAACTTGCGATAGATATCGAGGAGCGCTTCATCTTGAGTATTGACGTTATCTTTTTCAAGAGTCTGGCGGATTGATTCGTACTCACCGAACTGCTCGAGAATCTGCTCTGATGTCCAACCGAGTGCCTTAAGGAATACGGTGACAGATTGCTTACGCTTGCGATCGATACGAACGCCGACGAGATCCTTCTTATCGATTTCAAATTCAAGCCAAGCACCACGGCTAGGAATGATCTTTGATGTGAAGATGTCCTTATCTGATGCCTTCTCGATAGCTTGCTCAAAGTAGACGCCAGGTGAGCGGACGATCTGTGAAACGACGACGCGCTCGGTACCGTTGATAACAAAGGTTCCGCGAGGTGTCATCAATGGGAAGTCGCCCATGAAGACGGTCTGAGACTTGATTTCGCCAGTCTCATTGTTAGTGAATTCAGCAGTCACAAAGAGTGGCGCGCTGTACGTCATATCGCGCTCTTTGCACTCTGCAATCGTGTTCTTTGCAGGTTCGAAACGGTGGTCGCGGAATGAGAGCGACATCTTTCCTTGGAAATCTTCGATAGGTGAGATCTCTTCGAAGATCTCTTCTAGACCAGATTGCTGTGGGACTTCGCCACGGCCACTCTTCTCAGCTTCAGCAAGACGAGCGCGCCACAATTCGTTTCCAAGCAACCAGTCAACGCTGTCGAGCTGTAGCGAGAGGAGGTTTGGAACTTCGAGGGGTTCGCGGATCTTTGCGAATGAGGTACGAGCAGGGGCAAACGATTTCGATTTCGCGGCCAATGTTCCTCCAGATAATGTAACGAGCACTGTTTGTAAAGACACAGCTACCGCCAGGTCTCGACCGCAATATGTCTGAACCCCAGAGGTGAAAAATTGTGAAGGGCAAGGGTACCCATCAGGACCCCAGAATGTCCATTTGGTGGTAAAAGGACCCTCCCCATGACCCCAAGGGGCCTCCGGAGGCTGGTCAGCCCAAAGGAAAGACCCCCGCCTGGCCTAAGCCGAACGGGGGTCTTTTGAGCCCTAATTACTTGATTGTGACCTTTGCGCCAGCAGCTTCGAGAGCAGCCTTTGCCTTGTCTACAGCTTCCTTTGTTCCCTTTTCGATGAGGGTTGCAGGAGTTGCGTCGACGAGATCCTTCGCTTCCTTGAGACCAAGAGCAGAGTTGATTCCGCGAACTTCCTTGATCACAGCAATCTTCTGTGAACCAGCATCTTCGAGGATGAGTGTGAACTCGTCCTGTGCATCTGCTGCGCCACCAGTAGCTGCGCCACCGGCTGCTGCTGCAGCTACTGGAGCTGCTGCTGTTACGTCGAACTCTGTCTCAAATGCCTTTACGAAATCTGAAAGCTCAACAAGGGTCATCTCCTTGAATGCTGCCATCAAATCATCTGATGAAATCTTTGCCATTTTTTATATCCTTTTCTTAAAGTCTTTGGTTTTGTTTACTGAACTTCGGTTTATTCAGCTGTTGGTTCGGCTGGAACCTCTGCCACGACGGCATCGGCTACTGGCTCGGACACTGTAACTTCGGCTGCAGGAGCTGTTTCGGCCACTACCTCCGTTGGAGCGTCGGCTACTGCCTCAGCTGGTGCTTCAACTACTGGCTCGGCCACAGCTTCAACAACTGGTGTTGCTTCCGCTACTGGCTCAGATGCAGGAGCAGCAGGTGCTCCAGCTTCCTTCTGGAGTCGGAGAGCATCAAAGGTACGAGCAGCCTTAGCCATCGTGCCCTTCATTGCGCCTGCCAACTTAGCCAAGAGAACTTCGCGTGACTCGAGGTCAGCGAGCTTCATGATCTCTGCAGTTGTTACGGTCTTACCTTCGAAGACGCCACCCTTGATAATAAGAAGTGGGTTCTCCTTCTGGAAATTCTTCAAGCTCTTCGCTGCTTCGATCGCATCGCCCTTGATGAATGCAACTGCTGAAGGACCAACGAGGAGATCATCAGAGATCTCTACGCCAGCATTCTTCGCTGCAATCTTGGTCAAGGTGTTCTTGACGACCGAGTACTTGGTATCTGCACCAAGTGAACGACGAAGCGCCTTCATTGAGGTCACGGTTAGACCGCGATACTCAGTGAGAACAGTTGCGCTAGCTGAACGAAAATCTTCGGTCAGTTCAGCAACTGCGGCTTCCTTTTTAGGATTCGCCATGTGCTTCCTTCCTTAAGTATTCAAACTCTGAAGCGCTTTTGCACTTCAATCACGTCAATATGCGAGCCGGAAATAAAAAATCCCCGGCGCATAAGTGCGCACGAGGAATAACTCTCATGTGTACCTATGCGGGCTCCCCTTTCGAGGAATTAACGAAAGCTATTGCTAGCTCTCAAGACCTGCAGTCTTTGGTGATGAGAAAAGGGTAGGCCATCGGCCTACCCTTTACAAAATCGCCCATCTGGGCGGGAATTACTGGAGGTTTGAACCACCATCGCGAGCGATATTTGGGTCTACCTGGATGCCAGGTCCCATGGTGGTTGAGATCGTTGAGCTCTTGAGGAAGCGGCCCTTAGCTGATGAAGGCTTTGAACGAATAACTTCTTCAATCGCGGCAGCGTAGTTCTCAGCGAGCTGCTGCTCGGTGAAGGAGACCTTGCCGATAACGAAGTGGAGGTTTGAGTTCTTATCAACGCGGAATTCGATCTTTCCGGCCTTGATATCTGTAACAGCCTTCGCCACATCTGTGGTCACGGTTCCGGTCTTTGGGTTTGGCATCAAGCCACGAGGTCCGAGAACCTTTCCGAGGCGACCGACCTTACCCATCAATTCTGGTGTTGAGACAACTGCGTCGTAATCGAGACGACCCTTTGCGACCTCATCGATCAATTCATCTGCACCGACGATATCGGCGCCAGCCGCGCGGGCTTCATCAGCACGTGCGCCACCAGCGAATACCAAGACGCGAGCAGTCTTACCTGTTCCGTGTGGAAGGTTCACGGTTGAGCGGATCGCTTGATCAGCCTTCTTTGGGTCAACGCCCAATGTGAGTGCAACTTCAACAGTTGCGTCGTACTTCGTTACTGAAGTCTCTTTAGCGAGCTTCACTGCTGCAGATGGCGAGTAAAGGATCTTCTGATCAACCTTCGCCGCAGCTTCGTTGTATTTCTTTCCGCGCTTCATTTCTTCTCCTTTGTAAAGGTAGTGCGAAGTGCCCTACCTAGGGGTTGTGGTTAACGGAGCAGCGCGCTCCTCCCACGGGGTGTTGCTTATTAAATTATTAAAGCTAATTAACCGACGGTGATACCCATTGAACGAGCAGTACCGGCGATGATCAAGCTTGCTGCCTCGAGATCATTTGCATTGAGGTCAGGCATCTTGATCTTTGCGATCTCTTCAACCTGGGCCTTGCTGATGTTGGCAACCTTGTTCTTGTGAGGAATCGCTGATCCCTTTTCAATGCCAGCAGCCTTCAAGATGAGGCGTGATGCTGGTGGAGTCTTGGTGACAAATGTGAATGAGCGATCTTCGTAGACAGTGATCTCTACTGGAATGATCTGACCCTTTTGACCTTCGGTCTCAGCGTTGTACGCCTTAACGAAGTCCATGATGTTGACACCATGCTGACCAAGGGCAGGACCTACTGGTGGTGCAGGTGTTGCTGCTCCAGCCTGGATCTGCAACTTGATGAGAGCTGTGATCTTCTTCTTTGGTGCCATTTTCGTTCTCCTAGATCTTCTGTACTTGGTTAAATGAAAGTTCGACTGGAGTCTCGCGACCAAAGATGGAGACGAGAACCTTGAGTTTTCCTTGTTCTGGCATGATCTCTGAGATCGTTGCAGGCAAGGTTGCAAATGGGCCATCCATAACAGTGACGGATTCGCCAATTTCGTAATCAACAAGCTTGATATCGGCCTTATCTGACTTCTTCACTGGACGTGGAGCCAAGATGTTCTCAACCTCTGGAAGTGAGAGAGGCGAAGGATGATGAGCGTTGCCTACGAAGCCGGTAACACCTGGAGTATTACGTACGCATGACCATGACTCATCTGTGAGATCCATGCGGACCAAGACATAACCAGGGAAGACATTGCGCTTAACCTGCTTGCGCTGGCCATTCTTAATTTCAGTAACTTCTTCTTCCGGAACTTCTACCTGGAAGATGTAATCCTCCATGTTGAGAGCCTGGACGCGGTTGGCAAGGTTGCCCTTTACCTTCTTCTCATAACCAGCGTATGAGTGGACTACATACCAATCGCCCGCGGCGGTAGCGAGCGCACGACGGAACTCTGCATGTTCGTCATCTTCGAGTTCTGCTTCTTCTGCTGCAACTTCTTCATCGATTGCGATGATCGCATCGAGATCTCCGGCTGCTTCATCAGCAACGATCTCTTCGACAGTTGTGGCTGGGGCTGAATCTGCAGCAAGTGCTGCTTCAAAGGCATCTACAGCTTGGGCTTGTGCGGGAACGACTTCTTCCACGACTTCGCTGCTGAATGTTGGATTCTCAATGCTCATGAGTTCGCTCTCTCCCTTTCCCGATTAACCAAAGACCAAGAAGATGATCTTCGTCAGCACCAAATCAAGGAGCGAGACGACGGCGATGATGAATGCAACAAAGACAAGAACGACCGCGGTGTATGTGGTCAACTGATTACGAGTCGGCCAGACAACCTTGGTGAGTTCAGAGACGACTTGGCGATAGAAAAGCCCAATTCGACCGAAGATCCCGAGGGATTGTCGGTCTGGAAGAACTTCGTCAGCCATGTCTTACCTCTCTTAGTGCTTCTACGTAAAAACTTCTACTTCTTACATCAGATATGGACGTACCTTGCAGGGCAGGAGGGACTCGAACCCCCAACCGGCCGCTTTGGAGACGGCAACTCTAGCCAATTGAGCTACTACCCTTCGGGCGTCACTTAGGCATGAGTCATCATGACCTTTTGCAAGCGCCAGATCGAGAAGTCTAGAGGCGAGACCCGATTACACCAAACTCGGTTTCTGCCTCCCACCCAGCTCGGATCCAGCTCGGATCTCCTCCATCAGCCTGGGTGAGGCATACTTCGCATATGAGCGAAAAACCACGCGTATCTGCCCGAATCGCTGCCATCGCTGAATCTGCGACCCTTGCAGTGGATGCCAAGGCGAAGGCCCTTAAGGCAGCTGGCCGGCCAGTAATTGGCTTTGGCGCAGGTGAGCCTGACTTTCCAACTCCGGCCTATATCGTCGAAGCGGCTGTGAAGGCTGCGGCTACCCCAGCAAACCACCGATATACACCAACTCCAGGGCTACCTGAACTTCGTGAGGCGATCGTCGCCAAGACCCTCCGTGACTCCAACTATGTGATCACTGCAGATCAGGTTCTCGTTACCAATGGTGGCAAGCAGGCGGTCTATCAATCTTTCGCATCGATTATCGATCCAGGCGATGAAGTCATTCTTCCTGCTCCGTATTGGACGACTTATCCAGAGTGCATCAAGTTAGCTGGCGGCACTGCTGTTGAAGTATTTGCTGATGAATCTCAGAACTACCTTGTTACTGTCGAACAACTCGAAGCCGCTCGCACACCAAAGACAAAGGCGCTGCTCTTCTGTTCTCCATCAAACCCAACCGGTTCGGTTTATTCTGCTGATCAAGTGAAGGCGATTGGCGAATGGGCGCTCGAACATGGCATCTGGGTGATCACAGATGAGATTTATGAGCACCTCTTATATGACGGCGCCACTGCACCATCTCTTCCTGTACTTGTTCCTGCGATGGCAGATCGCACCATCATTCTCAACGGCGTTGCAAAGACATACGCAATGACTGGCTGGCGCGTTGGCTGGATGGTTGGACCAAAGGATGTCATCAAGGCAGCGACCAACTTACAGTCGCACCTATCGTCAAACGTTAATAACGTCGCACAACGTGCGGCAATTGCTGCTCTTACAGGCAACCTCGATGCAGTCCATGAAATGGGCGTCGCATTTGATCGCCGCCGCAAACTCATTGTCTCGATGCTCAATGAGATTCCTGGTGTCCTCTGCCCAACTCCAACTGGTGCCTTCTACGTCTACCCATCTGTGAAAGCGTTGCTAGGCAAGGAGATCCGGGGCAAGCGCCCACAGACCTCGGCCGAACTTGCAACCTTGATTCTTGAAGAAGCAGAAGTCGCGGCGGTTCCAGGTGAGGCTTTTGGTCCTTCTGGCTACCTTCGTTTCTCATACGCGCTAAGCGATGAGGATATTGTTGAAGGAATTACCCGCGTAAAGAACTTACTTTCAGAGGCCAAGTAGTCTCTTCAGGTTAAAGCTTTACGCCCACAAATTGAACCTCTGGTTCTAGTGTAATTCCAAATGCGCTCTTCACTCGTGCTTGTGCAGACCTAGCAAGTTCAACAATCTCTGCAGCAGTAGCAGAACCAGCGTTTGTAAGCGCTAAAACATGATGATCAGAGATCGCTGCATTTCCGACCCGTTCACCTTTTGCCACACCAGCATTCTCCATCAACCAGGCAGCAGAGAGTTTGACTGATCCATCTTCCTGCGGCCACCGTGGTGCATCTATCGGAAGTGCTTCTGCAACGGTGTGGGAGACGACTGGATTTGTGAAGAATGACCCGGCAGATGCAATGCCCATTCCTTCGAGCATTCCCTTCTTGGCTCGTAACTTCAAAACGGCTTCACGCACTTTAGTTACAGGTGCGCGATCGCCGATTCGTACACCTAATTCGTTAGCGAGTTCTGGATACGCAATGGCGAGTGACTCTTCACCGCGACGTAGGTGGAAGGTGACATCGAGGATGACGAAGCGATCCCCGGACTCTTTAAAGATCGAACTGCGATAGGAGAATCCGCATTCAGCGGCGGTAAAGGTCTTCACTGCTTTAGCGACGCGGTCGTATGTGCGAACCCGCGCAATCACTTCAGAGACGTCGTGGCCATATGCGCCAATGTTTTGAATCGGAGCTCCACCAACAGTCCCGGGAATTCCGCTGAGTGACTCTAGATTGGCCAAGCCCTTCTCGATGGTGAAGGCCACAAATTCATCCCACCCGACGCCAGCAGCAACTTGAAGCATGCCACCACTACAGGCATCGATCTCATAAGAGTTTCCAGCGGTCTCTACTCGGATCACTGTTCCGGCAAAGCCATCGTCGCCTATCAAGATATTGGATCCGCCACCGATAATCAGGAGTGGTTCACCAGCAGAATCTGCGGCATCAATTGCCGAGATAAGTTCGGCTTCAGTGGTTGCATGAACCAAAGTGCGTGCAGGACCGCCAACCCCAAGGGTGGTGTAATCAGCGAGCCGGCTCATAACCAAAGGCTACCTGCGATCGGTGAGAATCTCGTTCTTGCCTCGAAAGCGCTCAAGGATTCGGTCGTAAGTCTTCTTCGACTGCTCATCGCGGAAGGTCTCTTCGGTGTCGTAGTACCCGTGATGCCTAGCTTGCTCGAGCGGAAGATCCATCTGCAACAGGCGGCCACGAGCCTGACGGAGTCTGAGTGAGAATTCGATATCGGCATTTCGATAATAGATCGCGCGATTGTTAAAACCGCCCGCGCCTTGTGCATGTTCGACATTGAGCGCCATGAAGTAACTGAAGAGAACATCGACATCGCCGGCGCCTTTGTCTTCAACGCTTCGCCATTCATCATCGATATTGATGAGTCCACCGTGCCAGCCAACTGCGCTGTACTCCCCTGCTTCCAGGATCGTTAGAGCTGGTGTTATGGCATCGCCCGTGAATATTGTCGATGGATCCATGATGACGGCGTATGGTGATGGCGAAAGTTTGAGCACAGCATTCGCTGCTTCAGCCCAACCCACTCCTGAATTAATCTGCGCAATGAAAGTGCGATCATCGAGTTCAAGCGCAAGGTTGCCAAGATCAGGTGTTCCACTCACCATAATCAGAATCGCAGTATCGGCTGGGGCAAATTTCTTGATCGCGGCAATCGATGTGATCGCATCTTCGATAAAGCCATCGAGAATTAATCCGATCGAGATCGGAAAGCGCTTATCGGTGAAAGTCCGCAGATCTCCGATTCGGGAATAGACCGGGAAGGGATTCTTTGCTCGAAAGCTAAATCCGCCATCAACATCGACCACTTCAAAGCCATGATGCAGGATCTGATCGCGAAGTGAGTCCGATAGCGCAAAATCCTTTGCCGCGCGGGCCGCTTGGCGGGCGCGGGCTAATTCAATAACTGATTCTGGGACAGTTGTCATGAGAGCGCAATAACTGCTTTGGCCATACCTAAGACTTTTACATCGTTGCAGTAGGCAGAAATTTCAATCTTTGCGGTGCTCTCGGTGACCTCAAGAACTTTTCCGCTGACTATGAGTTCGACATCGGTATCAGCGGGCACAACCACGGGCTTCACAAATCGAGCCGAGAACTCTCTTACTGCGGCGCTACCTTGAAGAGCGCTGACATAGCGGCCAGCAAGGGCCATGGTGAACATGCCGTGGGCAATAACGTTTTCGAGTCCGACCGACTTTGCGAAGGCTTCATCCTGATGGATCGGATTCTGATCACCACTCGCGTTGGCATAACCGATGAGAAGTGCGCGATTAATAATGAATGTGGTGGGAGTTAATTCCTGGCCGACGGCATATGTGCTCATGCGCGCACGACCAACGTTGACCACGAAGATGCGACAAGTACATCGCCATTGTGAAGATCAGATCGCACAGAGACGATTTCATTTCCAGCGACTACCCGAGCACTCTCGATAGTTGATGAGCAGATCAGCGCATCACCGGCAACGATTGGACGATGAATCTCAAATTTTTGATCGCCATGAACGACTCGACTCCAATCGAGCCCAGATTCTTTTAGCAGCGCTTCAGATTCAGTGAGTGTGATCTTGATGGTGTAGGTAGGAGGTGCGACCTCGAAATTCGGTTCGCCAATAGCGGTGCAAAATTCAGTGATGGATTCTTGAGAAACCGCAAAAGCAACAGCACCGGGAAAGGTGCGCCCGACGATGTCGGGATTGAGCATTAGTTAGCGAGTCTCGCGATGTGTTGTTGAGAGCTTGCAACGTGGGCAGAACTTCTTCAACTCAAGGCGATCTGGATCGTTACGACGATTCTTCTTGGTGATGTAGTTACGCTCTTTGCACTCGACACAGGCCATAGTGATCTTTGGGCGGACATCCGCGCTCTTGCTTGCCATGGTCGTGCTCCTTTTGATTCTCACAGGACATCTGCCTGCTGGATAGTGCGAGGGATGAAGATTACTTCACCTACGCTCATTATGAAAAATGAGAGCAGGCGCCCTACCCCGCCTACGCTCATGGTGAGCGTAGGCGGATGTAGAGAGTGGTAGCGGGAGCGGGATTTGAACCCACGACACAGCGATTATGAGCCGCTTGCTCTACCAAGCTGAGCTATCCCGCCGAGCCCCCCACCGGAATCGAACCGGTGACCTTTTCCTTACCATGGAAACGCTCTACCGACTGAGCTAGGGGGGCGAAAAGAGTACGGAGCAGGGTACAACGAATCTCACCTCAGTGAGAAATCACTGGCTGGTTGTGCGCAACAGGAACGACCAAATCCTCTGCGAGTACCCTTGGTTCATCATGAGGATGAAGAGGCTGAAAATCTCCAGTTCCAGCCGAAGGTCAAAGATCCTCGCTGGGCTCCTCTCAGCCATCGTTGTTGGTTCAGCTGCCTTCGGCGCTAATTACTACATCCTCCACCGAACTTCAGGATCTGCCGCTGTGCTCCCACCATTGAAGCCTCATGGCGATATTCCGCTTCGACAGATGACGACATACGCAGAGACCCTCAATCAAGAACTTCCCGCTGATTCAGTCGAGGTGCCATCGAATTGCCCAGTGCAAAAAGGTGATTGGGTTACGGCAGAGAACGACAATGCAGGCATTGCGATGACGTCGACAGATTGGTCGCATCTCAATCTCATGCGCCTCTCTGGTTCTGTCTTATGGGTTGATCGTCAATCAGCAACATGTGGCGATCGCATTGGAATTCACGCATCGCTCTTTCCTCGTAAATCAGATGGCTTGATTGATACTTCTCCTCGAAGTTTTGAAGTTCTACGCATCGGTTGGTACGGCGGATCTGGTGCGCGCATGGTCTGGAACTCAGGACCGGTAAAACTCAAATATCGAAATACTCCAACGCTGCGAAACGCAACCCGAACTATTGAAACGAAATGGCCCATCTCATCCTCATTTGATATCGGACCAGAATGGGTTCCGGGTCTCTATCTAGTCGCATCAGTTAATCCGCAGGGCAAGATTGAAAATGTCGCGCCCTTCATCCTTCGATCCAATCCGCAAGATTCAAAGTTGTTATTAATCCACTCGACTCTGACATGGGCGGCCTACAACTCATTTGGTGGGCATTCGGCTTATTCCACAGATATCAAGCGAACTCTTGAGCGATCACAAGTTGTCTCCTTCGATCGCCCATATGCAGGTAGTGGAATAAACCATATAAGTCGCGATGCAATCTCCTTTGTTCAATATTTAGAGTCAACTGGATTAAATATCGATCAAGTCGCTGATACCGATATCACTAATTCGCCTTCTATTGCAGCGAAATACAGTGGAATTATCTTTAGCGGCCACCCCGAATATATGACGCGCACCGAATTCGATACTGTGGCAGCAGTCCGAAACCTTGGGGTAAATATTGCATTTATGGGTGCAAATAACGCCTTCTGGCAATCTCGAGTCGAGGCATCGCCATCTGGTCCGGATCGTCGATTAGTAATTTATCGCGATCCTCGACTTGATCCACAGACCGATTGGCAGAAGGTCTCCATTCAATTTGGCAACAAGCGAATCAACACTCCACCATCACTCTTAACCGGGGAAGAGAAAGCTGGCGTGCACGTGACCGGATCGATGTCGGCGGTTTCGATTCCACATTGGCTAGATATCCCGATGGATGCAACGCTTACTGGCTGGTCATCCAATTCCGAGATCGACTCAATCGCAACTGGTGAGGCTGCTCCGCCGAAGGTGAACTTGATCTTCTCTGGAAAGTTCGAATTAGTTAATCCGACTCCACGAGCATTGACACTGAAGCGTTCGCTCATGGGGCAGACGATCTGGTTTACGGCACCGAGTGGATCGGCGACCTTTGTTGCAGGAATTAATTACTGGCCTTGTGAAACTAGCTTCACCTGCTTGGAGAGTCGAGTCGACGATGCTACGAGATTCCTCTTGCAGTCAATTACCGCACAAGTGTTGACACTCTGGCAGACCAAAGCGGTTGGGAAGAGCCTTAAATAATTTTTTGCGCAGAAGTTAGAGCGTAATCTCAGCGATTGATTTACGTGATCGAGGCGACTCTTCGCGCTGCTTCAGGACATCACTCTTGAGCTCTGAACTTGGCGCTTGCTTACCAACGGCAATCACTACTACTGGTTTCACTGATTCAGCCAATCCGAAGTGAGCAGCAAGTGCATCACGATCGAAGCCGCCAATTTGATGGACAACAAGATTGCGATGATGCGCTTCAACCGTCATAAAGCCGACTGATAAGCCAAGGTCATAGAGAGCGCCATTCCGTGGTGTCCCATCCTCGTTCACAACTTCAGCGCATGCCACGATCAGAGCAGATGCACTTGGCGCCCACTCCTGGTTAAAGCCCGCGAGGTTCGCAACAACTGCGGCAAAGCGATCATCGCCATGATGGGTGACGAGGAACTTCCATGGTTGAAGATTGTTTGATGATGGGGCCCAGCGAGCTGCCTCAAGAATTCCATTGAGATCGTCCTTTGAGATCTCAGATCCACTCACAAATGAACGTGGGCTCCAACGCTCTGCAAGAACTGGGTGGATTGGCTCTGAACTCTCAACTGGTTTACGCATATCCGAAGTCTAGGCAAGCACGATTGAAGTGCCAACTTATAGATGAGCGATCACCTGCTTCTGCATATGGCCTGCATCTGTTGTAATCTTTCGGCATGAGCGAGATTAAAAAAGAGTCCGATTCACTCTCATTTCCTGTTTCAATCGATGAAGAGAAATTAGCTCAGACACTTGATCCACTCTCTTACGAAGTTTTACGTAATGGCGCGACCGAACGCCCATTCACCGGTGAGTACAACGACACCGATACCGTAGGAAGTTACCGCTGCAAAGCCTGCGGAAATGAACTCTTCAAGAGCGAGACAAAGTTCCACTCTGGCTGCGGCTGGCCTTCTTTCTATGCACCGACCGCCGATGATGCAGTTGTTCTGATTGAAGATGCCTCACTCGCACCACGCATTCGCACCGAAGTTCGCTGTGCAAATTGTGGCTCTCACCTTGGCCACGTCTTTAAGGGCGAGGGTTATGACGTCCCGACTGACGAGCGTTGGTGCATTAATTCAGTCTCGCTAATTCTCGAGCCTAAGTAGTTTTAAAGCTTCTGGTGCTCAATCTTGATGCACTTATCTTGAACCACGGTAAGACCAGCCTCTTCGCCTGTCTTGGCAAGTGCCTCATCACGAAGTCCTAACTGCATCCAAAAAGCTTTAGCCCCTATCGAAATAGCTTCATCAAGAATCGGTGGCATATCTTCAACTTTGCGGAAAACATCGACAATATCAACGTGGGCTGGGATCTCAATCAGTGATGCATAGACCGGTTGTCCAAAGAGTTCTTTGATTGCAGGGTTCACAAAGTAAAGCGTGTAGTTGCTGTGGTCTGCCAAGTATTGAGCGACTTGGTTACTGGCGCGATCTGGCTTATCTGAGACGCCGACAATGGCAATCGATAGAGAGTTTCGAAGTAGATCTATTGCTGCATCCTGGCTCATAAGAAGAAGCCTGCCATGAATTATTGAAGCTGGTGGCGGGTGAAGGATTTGAACCTTCGAAGGCAGAGCCGGGGGATTTACAGTCCCCTCCCATTGGCCGCTCGGGCAACCCGCCAGGGTCAATCTGCAGCCTGCGAATAGTAGCGAAGGGCTTATGGCCTGGTCTAATCGGAGGCTTGCCAGCCGTTGTACCCTCATCTGGTGATCACATATTCCAAGGAAGTAGCCGCTGCTATCGCAGCTAAGAAACCTATCGTCGCGCTCGAGTCAACCATCATCAGTCATGGATTGCCTCGCCCGCGAAATCTCGAAGTTGCCCGAGAAGTGGAAGAGATCATCCGCGCTGTTGGAGCGGTCCCGGCAACGATCGCAATTCTCGATGGCCAGATCCATGCAGGTTTAGAGAGTGATCAATTAGAACGCATTGCAAATGAAGATGGCGTTGTTAAAGCCTCTACTCGCGACCTCGCTGTTTTAGCAGCGACGAAGAAGAGTGCAGCAACTACGGTTGCAGCGACTGCGCATATTGCAGCGATGGCTGGTATCTCGGTATTCGCAACAGGTGGTCTTGGTGGCGTTCACCGCGGTGATGGCTTTGATGAATCAGCAGACCTTCGCGGACTCTCTATTACTCCCATCATCATCGTCTGCGCTGGTGTGAAATCAATACTCAATGTCGAAGCAACTCTCGAGCGTCTAGAAACTCTTGCGGTGCCAGTTCTTGGATACAAGACAAATAAGTTTCCTGGTTTCTATCTCACCGAATCTGGCTTTGAGATCGAACATCGGGTAGAGAGTGCTTCAGATATCGCTGCGATTTGGCATCAACGTGCGCAAGTGAATACTCCGGAGTCAGCAATTGTTGTCACCAATCCTGTGAGGGTTCAATTGGATAAGGCGCTTCACGACCGCCTCCTTGAAGGAGGCATGGCTGAGGCTGATCGAAATCACATCACTGGCAAAGCTGTCACACCATTCCTGCTTGAATACTTCCACCGGGTGAGTGAGGGCAAGAGCCTGGATGTAAATGTTGAGATCATTAAGGCGAACTCACAACTTGCCGCCGAGATCGCTATCGCACTCTAACTGGATGAAAAACTTCTTATGCATCGGTGACATCATGATGGATGTCAGTGTGGTTATTGACTCTGAGATCCACCATGGTGGCGATACTCAGGCATATATAACGACCCAAGGTGGCGGAGCGGCTGCAAATGTCGCTCGCTGGTTAGCCCATCTTGGACAGGATGTCTTTCTCTGTTCGCGTATCGCTGATGATCCAAATGGCGTCATCCTCCAAGCTGAACTAGATAAGTACTGCGTTCGACATGCAAATCACCGAGTACCCAATGAGAAGACTGGCACTGTCGTTGTACTCGTAACCGAGGATGGCGAACGCACAATGTTCCCTGACTCTGGCTCAAATTCAGGATTGAGCGCAACTGATCTCCCACCACTGGATAATATCAACGCTGCCTATCTATCAGGTTACGCGCTCATTAATTCAAAGTCGCGAACTAATGTCACTCAAATGATTCAATTGATACGTGCCAAAGGAATTCCTATTGTCTTTGATCCAGGTACCGTTGGCGCGCTACGTCGAATACCAGATTCACTTCTTCAAGAGTGGATCGCCATGGTTGATATCTTGTTGCTCAATGAAGAAGAAGCTCTCCATATCTCTCAAGCCAATGATTTAGAGGGAGCCCTTGTTGCTCTCGCCGCAAAGGTGTCGATTGTGGTGATCAAACGTGGTGCTAAAGGAGCAATCGCGATCTCACAGCGGGCTTTAACACTCGAGGTACCCGCCCCGGAATTGGAAGTGGTCGACACCACCGGGGCTGGCGACTCTTTCACTGCTGGATTCATGGCATCGTGGTTTGCAGATGGCGTACTCGCCACGGCAGTCGAGAACGGTATTACCCAAGCAACATTCTGTGTCACCAATGTTGGCGCGCGTCCACCCCTTGGAAAAGGGTTGTAATCCCCTTAGACTCGTAAGTCTTATGAGCAACCACACTGATACCGAATCAATCTCCTGGTCCCATATTCACGACCTAGCCAAAGAGGCAATGACGAAGGCGTATGCGCCATATTCAAAATTTCCAGTTGGGGTAGCAGCGCTAGTAAGTGATGGCCGCTACGTCACTGGTTGCAATGTAGAGAATGCGAGTTATGGGCTTGGCCTTTGTGCTGAGTGCAGTCTCGTTTCAGATCTCACACGTTCTGGCGGCGGCAAGCTCATCGCGGTCGTCTGTGTCGATGGGGCAGGTAATTACCTCGCACCGTGCGGCCGTTGTCGCCAATTACTCTTTGAGCATGGTGGACCAGAGTTACTCTTGATGACTCCTGATGGACCACAAAAAATGTCTGCGATGCTTCCTTGGGCATTCGGGCCAGATAACCTCGCTTAGATGCCAACACTCATTACCTCAGAGCAATTTCTGAAGGCACCGAAAGTATTACTGCACGATCACAACGACGGTGGCCTACGCCCCCAGACGATGATCGAGATGGCGGCAGAATCTGGATATACCAAGCTCCCCTTCAATGAACCTGTCGCGCTGCAAAAGTGGTTCGTTGAAGCATGCAGCGAAGGAACACTCGAGCTCTATCTTGAAACCTTCGAACACACTATCTCTCTCATGCAGACGGCTGAACAGATCATTCGGGTGAATCGCGAATGTGCAGTCGATTTAGCGCGATCTGGCGTGGTCTATGCCGAAGTCCGCGGCGCTCCAGAGTTGTTCACTCGCAAAGGACTCACCATTGACCAGGTCATCGAGTACACCGTTGAGGGCTATAAGCAGGGAATGGCTGAAGCGAAGAGCGAGGGGTACTCGATCCGAGTTGAAGGCCTACTCTGCGCAATGCGCCACAACGCCCTCGCAGATGAAGTTGCAGATAGCGTCTTAAAATTCAAGGGTCGCGGCATCGTTGGCTTCGACATTGCAGGTCCAGAGATGGGCTTTCCTCCAACAGATCACATCAAGGCCTTCAATACCCTGCGAAACAATGGCGTCAGATACACGATTCATGCTGGCGAAGCTGCCCCGTTGGAATCAATCGCTCTTGCCGTTCGTGATTGCCACGCAAGTCGCATTGGGCATGGAATTCGATTAATCGATGACATCACCTTTATTGATGGCGAAGCTCGACTGGGTGATCTTGCACAAGAGATCTTGGATAAGCAGATCGCACTCGAAATTGCACCGACATCAAATCTTCAGACCGGTGGCGCTGCCTCATATGCCGAACACCCAATTGGTGTCATGAAGGAACTTGGCTTCAACGTCACGATCAACACGGATAACCGATTGATGAGCAATACTTCCATGGTCGCCGAGATGACTCATATTGCAACCGCACACAATTGGTCTCTCTCTGATCTGCAGGATGTGACTGAGAACGCGATCAACGCTGCTTTCATTAGCGCCGAGGAGATCGCCGACATTCTTGAGAACCAGATTCGTCCAGGCTATGAGAAGGTGGAAAATCTATGATCGACTTTACAAATGCCGATGTCATCAACAATCCGTACCCACATTTAGCCGAACTGCGTAAAGCCGGTAAGCCAATCTGGCATGACGGCCTTGGACTCTTCCTCGCCCCTAACCATCGAGATGCGAATGAAGTGCTCCGCAATAAATCTCTTGGTCGCATCTTTGTTCCAAAGGCGCCTGCATCAGAGTGGGATGTCTTCAATTATCTCCATGCAGATTCCATTCTCGATAGCGAACCTCCAAAGCACACTCGCCTTCGTTCGCTAGTGATGAAGGCCTTCAATAAGAACCGTATCGAGGCGCTTCGCCCAAATATTCTCGCGCTCACCCATCAACTTCTCGATGCCATCGAGGCGAAGGGCGGCACTTTCGATGTGATCGCCGACTACGCAGAACCCCTGCCAGTAAAGGTTATTGCAGCTCTTCTGGGCTTCCCTGATGAAGATGAGCATCTACTTCGCCCATGGTCGCAAGCGATCGTCAAGATGTACGAGGTCAATCCATCAGCCCAGCATCAACACGATGCCCAAGTGGCTGCCAACGAATTCGCTGAGTATGTGCATGGTCTGATGTTGCTTCGCAAGGCGAATCCAACGGATGACCTCATCACCGAACTTGCTCACGTCGAAGAGGCAGGTGAAAAACTATCGACTCACGAGTTGATCGCCACCTGCGTTCTCTTACTCAATGCTGGCCACGAGGCGAGCGTGAATGGTTTTGGCAACGGTATGGTCGCAGCACACCAAAACCATTCGGAATGGGAGAAGCTTCAAGCCCGCCCAGATGAAGTTGCTACAACAGCGATCGAAGAGTTCCTTCGCTACGACGCCCCATTGCAATTCTTTGACCGTACTGCAACTGCGGATCTAGAGATTAGTGGCGTTACCATCAAGCAAGGTCAGAAGATCGTCAGCCTACTTGGATCAGCTAATCGTGATGAAGAAGTCTTCCCTGATGCTGACAAGATGGATATCACCAGAGAACGTAATCCTCATATCGGGTTCGGTGCTGGAATCCACTTCTGTATCGGTGCGCCACTTGCTCGCCTCGAGATGAGTATCTCGCTCCCCGAACTCTTCAAACGTTTCCCAAGAATGGAACTTACTGATCCACCTGTTCGTCGTCAGACATTCTCCCTACGAGGGTACGAGACCGTACCGGCAAGGACATCATGAAAAACTTTATTCTCGACGTAGATACCGGAGTAGACGATGCCTTCGCTCTCCTCTTCGCAGCACGCCACCCAGAGATCAACCTCTTGGGGGTTACCTGCGTTGACGGCAATACCAACCTCAAGCAAGTTGTTATCAATACTCTCAAGGTCCTTGATGCGGCCGAAGCTGGCGATATTCCGGTTGGAGTAGGTGCAACACGACCGCTCATTGAAGAGTCTCGGTATGCCGAGTATGTGCACGGTAAAGATGGCCTTGGCGATATGGATTACCCAGCATCGACTCGCAAGGTCGATCCACGCCCGGCTGCTGAACTTATGCGTGACCTAGTCGAAGCATCGAAAGACCCAGTGACACTTGTTCCACTCGCTCCACTCACTAATATCGCGCTCTTCTTACGAGCCTTTCCAGAGAGTGCGAAGAAGTTGGAACGCATTGTTTTGATGGGTGGCTCTGCTTCGCGCGGAAATGCAACGGCAACTGCAGAGTTCAATATCTGGCACGATCCCGAAGCTGCTGCGATCGTCTTCCAAAGTGGAATTCCAATCACCATGTATGGCCTTGATGTCTTTGAGCAATTGGCAATGAACAAATCATTCTCAGAGCGTTTGCATGCCAAGAACCATGCTCCCTCAACTTTTGGTGCTCGCCTCATTGATGCAATGCTCGCTCGTTCTGAGTACGGAGTGACTCTTGGCGACTATGGCGCTGTTGCAGTTGCGCTCTATCCCGAGCTTGCAACCCAAGAGACGATGAAGGTTGTCGTTGATACGACTTTTGGTCCAAACCGTGGCGCAACCATCTGCGATCAACGTCCTGAAGAGTTCCAAGAGGGCGACTACTCAAAGACCTGGCTTGAACAGAACCCTGGAGTTCAGGTCTGCAAAGCGATCAAGGTTGATGAGCTACGCGAACTCTGGATGGAGACGCTCTCTCGCCCTTAAACAGTTATAGACCGATGGGGTGCCAGACCGTCTTATGTTCCATAAAGGCGAGAAGTCGTTGTGGCGAGAGCTCGGATTTAAAGGTCGATACTCGCTTGAGGTTTTCGCTGCCTGCTATGCGTAGCTCTTTATCTTGAGCACCAGTTAGGCCAGATGCATCAACGGCATCGACATCCATATGTGAACCCATCCATGGCGCGAGTTCGGCTGTGATGCCAGTAAGGATGTTCACGACTCCACCTGGAAGATCACTTGTTGCTAGAACTTCAGCGAGAGTGATCGCAGGAAGAGGCAACTTCTGACTTGCAATCGCTACGACGGTATTACCGGCTGCAATGATTGGCGCAATCGTTTGAACGAGACCAAGCAGTGAAGACTTCTGTGGTGCAAAGGCGCCGACAACTCCGACTGGTTCAGGGATTGTGAAGTTATAGAAAGCACCAGAGACCTGATTGGTTGATCCATAGATTGATCCGATCTTGTCACACCAGCCTGAGTACCAGACCCAAGTATCGATCGCTTCTTGAACCTGCTTCTTTGCAGCTGAAGGAGTGATGCCTTCGATCGCAACAATCTCATCAACGAACTGTGCTGATCTGCCTTCCATAATTTCGGCAGCGCGGTAGAGAATCTGACCTCTATTAAATGCTGTTGCACCAGACCAACCGCCAAAGGCTGATCGTGCAGCGACGACTGCATCACGAAGATCTTTGCGTGAGGCTTGTGCTGGATTGGCGATGAAAACGCCCTTTGAATTTGTGATCTCATACGAGCGGCCAGATTCACTACGTGGGAATGCGCCACCGATATAGAGTTTGTATGTCTTCTTCACATCGATACGCATTAGTGATTACCCTTCAAGTAAGCAGCAAGGCCGTGTCGGCCTCCTTCTCGTCCCCAACCGGATTCTTTATAACCACCGAATGGGCTCGCTGGATCAAACTTGTTAAAGGTATTTGCCCAAATGACACCGGCCTTAAGGTGCTTTGCAGTCCAGAGGATGCGAGATCCTTTATCAGTCCAGATGCCGGCAGAGAGCCCAAAGGGAGTGTTATTCGCCTTCTCTATGGCCTCCTGTGGGGTTCTGAAGGTCAGTACCGAGAGGACAGGTCCAAAGATCTCTTCCTGCGCAATGCGGTGGGCCTGAGTCACTCCAGTGAAGATGGTTGGTGGGAACCAGAAACCCTTTCCTGGAAGATCGCACTGTGGGCTCCAACGTTCGGCACCTTCAAGATCGCCTGATTGCGAGAGTTCGTGAATCTTCGCCAACTGAGCGGCAGAGTTAATCGCGCCAAGATCGGTGTTCTTATCGAGTGGATCCCCCACTCGAATTTGTGAGATGCGGCGCTTCAACTTCTCTAAGAGCTCATCTTGAATATTCTCTTGCACCAAGAGTCGAGAGCCAGCGCAGCAGACATGTCCTTGGTTAAAGAAGATTCCCGAGATGATTCCTTCAACGGTCTCATCAATCGGCGCATCTTCAAAGACGATATTTGCGCCCTTGCCACCAAGTTCGAGTGTTGCTGACTTTTTGGTTCCAGCAATTGCGCGAGCGATTCCCTTGCCAACAGCGGTTGATCCGGTGAATGCGATCTTGTCGATATCTGGATGATTGACGATCGCAGATCCGGTCGAACCATCGCCAGTGACAATATTTACAACACCGGCAGGGAGATCAGCTTGCTGACAGACTTCAGCAAATAAGAGCGCTGTAAGTGGAGTCGTCTCGGCAGGCTTTAAGACAACGGTATTTCCTGTAGCAAGTGCTGGCGCAATCTTCCACGAGAGCATTAAGAGTGGGAAGTTCCACGGAATAACCTGTCCGACAACGCCATGTGGCTTTGGTGATGACCCAACGCCAGCGTGCTCTAACTTGTCAGCCCAGCCAGCGTGATAGAAGAAGTGTGCAGCCGCGAGTGGGATATCGATATCGCGCGTCTCGCGAATTGGCTTGCCGTTATCCATCGTCTCAAGAACTGCGAATTCACGTGCGCGCTCTTGCAGGATTCGTGCGATGCGGAAGAGGTACTTTCCACGCTCGGCAGCAGGCATCTTCGACCAGACCTTGCTGTAAGCGGTACGTGCTGCGGCGACGGCCTTATCGACATCAGAAGGTGCCGCAAAGGCGACCTTTGTCAGCCTCTCTTCAGTGGCAGGGTTGATCGTCGTAAAGGTCTTGCCGCCCTTGGCAGGTACAAACTTGCCGTTGATGAAGAGGCCGTATTCCGACTTGATCTTCACAACGGAAGTTGATTCAGGGGCTGGGGCATATTCAAAGGTCATCATTAGTCCAATGTCACGTAGTTAGGGCTGGCATAGTGTCCATCACGAAGTTTCATTCGCTGCATCAAGAGATCATTGAGTAAGGCGCTTGCTCCAATTCGGAAGAGTTGCGGGTTGAGCCATTCTGGTCCAGCTGTTTCATTCACGAGCACCAACTGCTTGATCGCATCCTTTGTTGTGCGGATTCCGCCTGCTGGCTTCACGCCGATCTTTACGCCAGTCATGGCATACCAATCGCGTACCGCTTCTAACATCACAAGAACAACCGGTGCGGTCGCTGCAGGCGTGACTTTGCCGGTGCTTGTCTTGATGAAATCTGCGCCAGCTGCCATCGCCAAATACGAAGCCTTGCGAACGTTATCGAGGGTCACGAGCTCGCCAGTCTCAAGGATCACCTTGAGATGGGCGCGATCGCCACAGATCGATTTAATAAATTGAATTTCGCTAAAGACCTTCTCGAGGTCGCCTGAAAGGAATGCACCGCGATCGATCACCATATCGATCTCTGTCGCACCGTTGGCGATCGCATCCTTGGTATCGCGCTCTTTCACTTCTAGTGAGGCACGGCCTGATGGGAATGCAGTTGAGACTGCTGCAACAGGAATCTCATGGCCGCCTGCAGCATCTAGCTGCTTACGAGCAATTTCGACCATATCGTTATAGACGCAGATCGCGCCCACATGCGGAACAGTTGGATCGCTGGGGTCAGGGCGTACCGCCTTGGTACAGATTGCCTTCACCTTGCCGGCGGTATCTGCGCCCTCAAGCGTCGTGAGGTCGATCATTGAAATAGCCATATCGATGGCCCAGCTCTTGCTTGAAGTCTTAATGCTTCGAGTCCCAAGCATTGCCGCGCGTGCTTCAGCGCCTACTTGATCAACTGGGGAGAGCGTCTTTAAGAAGCTCTTGATCGAGCTCGCAGATCCATCAATGAGATGCACCTTGCAAGCATACCCCTCTACTAGCGCCCAGTGAAGGCACTTTCTCACTCTGGATACCGTTGACTCTGCGCGAATTTATAGAGAAAGTTAGCCACCATTACGCACTCTAGATAAGGAATCTGATGAAACCCACAGCAATTATTCTCGACTGCGATCCTGGCCACGATGATGCGATGGCGATGATTCTCGCCGCCTATAACCCAGCGATTGAATTGCTGGGAATTACGACGGTATCGGGTAATGGAATTATTAATAAGGTAACTGAGAATGCGCTTCGCGTCTGCGTACTAGCAAAAATCAATGTACCTGTTGCGCAAGGCGCCGGGGCATCTCTTCTTGGTGCAGTCGAAGCTGCCTCGGATATTCACGGCGAGACCGCACTAGACGGAGCGCCACTTCCTGCGCCAACATTTGCCCTCACTCCAGGCCACGGCGTTGATCTGATTGCCAAATTGGTTCGCGAGCATTCAGAGAAAGTCACACTTGTTGCGACTGGGCCGCTCACCAACATTGCGCTCTTCTTAAAGATGTACCCAGAACTTCATAACCGCATTGAGGCAATTGTCTTCATGGGTGGAAGTGCTAGTCGCGGCAATCGCACCCCGTATGCAGAATTCAATATCTGGATGGATCCAGAGGCTTGCGATGTGGTTCTGAAATCTGGCCTACCACTGACCATGATTGGCCTCGATGTCACCCACCAAGCGCTCATTACAAAAGAGATCTTTGCTCGTCTCGATGGCTTAAATACCGAGGTATCAAAGACCCTCTCTGGCCTCATGCGATTCTTCGCACAGACCTATAACGATGTCTTTGAAATGCCCGATCCACCTCTGCATGATCCAATCGCAGTTGCCGTGCTCATCGATGCATCTATTACAAAGAACCGCTTTGTTAACGTAGAAGTCGAGCTCAATGGTGAACACACGCGTGGCGCCACAGTGGTCGATATCTACGCACGTACGGGTGGAAAGGCGAATGTAAGCGTTGCGCTCGAACTCGACTTCGATAAGTTCTGGAATGTCATGCTCGATGCAGTCGAGGCTGCTGGCCGCTAAATCTCACAAAAAAGAACCGCCCTGGAGAGCCAAGGCGGTTCTTTTTACATAGAGCAGAGTTAGAGGTTGTGTTCCATCTCCTGAAGTACTGCAATGCGCTCTTCCTTAGAAGGCATCTTGAAGTAGACATGGCCGCGAGACCAGTACCAAATCATTGGAATTAAGCCAAGGGCCATTGTTCCAAAACTGATGATCTTGGTAGTTTGATCAAGAGTTGGAATAACCTTGATGAACATTATCGTCATAAACAATGCACCGATGATCGGCCATAGACCCATGAAGATAAAGTTCTTGACACTCTTAAAGATCATCTTGCGGAACAGTACGACCACGGAATAACCAGCTAACGCGTAATAAATCGAAATCTGGACACCAATTGATGCGATTGCATCCGTCATGATCGTTCCAAGTGAGCCGATGAACTGTGATCCAACGAAGAGACCGATACCGACAACTGTGATAGTCATCGTTGCGAAGACTGGAGTCTTGTACTTCTTATGGACCTTGCCGAATGAACGAGCGAGGGTGCCATCCCGACCCATCGAGAAGAGGGTGCGAGTAACTTGGATGAGTTGAGTTTCAAGTGTCGCAACGGTTGAGAGGAGCACTGCAACAACAATGAGCTTGCCCGGTGTTCCTGGCCATACTTTCTGACCAAGTACGCCGAGAATATTTGCAGAGTTGTCGTTGATATCTTTATCGCTCAAGACCATATTTGAACCGATAGTGAAAGCTTCAAAGAGCAAGAATGTGATGATCATTCCGATAATCGCACCTTGACCAGGGGTCTTATGTGAGCCCTTAGTCTCTTCATTGAGGTTCGCTGTGACATCCCAGCCCCAGTAGTAGAAGGCGGCAACAAGCGCACCTGCGAAGAAGGTTTGGGAAGAACCAAAAGCAGTAGGTGAGAACCAGTGCCATGAGAAGGTGTGGGTCTTTTGACCGTGGAAAATCGCAAGTACGGCGAAGAGGGCAAGTAGTCCAACTTCGATCGTTGACATGATGACCTGAACTTTTGCGGTAATCGTGACACCAAAAGCAACGGCAGCAACCATCATCAAGAAGAAGACTGTGCCAAAGAGTGTGACCCAGCCCTTGTTGTTGGAGAGCGAGTCAGAGAAGAGCCCCAAGAATGATGAACCTGCTGGCAGCGTTGCCGCCACCATAAAGATTGATGAACACATAAGGAGTGACCAACCAGCGATATAACCAAGTGCTGGGTGGAGTCCACGTCGTACCCAGGCATAGGTAGCGCCGGAATTAGATTCGGTGCGGCCGAGGTAATTGAAAGCGAAGACGATTCCAAACATCGCAATTCCACAATAGAGAAGAGCGGCTGGACCTGCTAGACCAACGGCTCCAACAAGGAGAGCGGTTGATGCTGCAATTGAGTAGGCAGGTGCTGAACCTGCTACACCCATGACTGCAGACTCGAAAAGTCCTAAGACATTCGGTGCGAGTTTATGTTCGTGTGATTGTGGTGAGCTTGACATGAGTTGACCTCCAGGTTGGAGAGGGCATCCGAAGAAGCGTGAACAGATACAAGGAGAACCGTACTACCCCTGAAATCTGAGGCAAGCCCGATTGGGGCTTTTTGGTGAGAAGTTTTAGGCGGCTCTCTTGGAGAGCACGATCTTCTTCTGAACAAGTGCGGCCGAGAGCAGGACGAGGGCGCCACCGAAGAGCTGAGAGATCTTGAAGGGCTCATTCAGAAGCCAGATGCCAAGCACGGTAGCCACCACGGGCGTTATGTAGGTGACGGTGCTTGCGACAGCGCTACCTGCCAGGCGGACATTCCGGAAGTGCCAGATATAGGCGAAGCCAGTGCCTACCGCTCCGAGTGCCAGCATCCCCCACACTGACTGCGCCGTCCATGAGGCCTTGGTGATGCCACCCAGAAGAGCGAATGGGGCTAGTAATACTGCAGCAGAGATTATCTGGCCAGCCGCGAGTGCAGTTGAGCTGTAATCGAGTTGAGCAACGAAACGTTTGGAATATGGCGCAGATATTCCATAGAGGAATGTTGCAAGCAAGAGTCCGGCGATTGCTTTGCCATCATTTCCATGAAGACCAGTGAGTGCGCCCGTCAAGATTGCGATTCCGAGAAATCCGACGATGACACCAATCATCTGATCGCGATTGATCTTCTGTTCTCTAAATCCAAATGCGATGACAACAACTGTCATGAGTGGCGTTGTTGCATTTAATAGCCCTGCCATCACGCTGCTGACATGCGTTTCACTCACCGCAAAGAGATAACCAGGGCCGGCGTTTAAGAGAAATGCAACTACCGCAAGATGGAACCAATGCTTCCACTGGTTTGGCAATTTTGTCTTCGTCGCTAGTGAATATCCTAAGAGCGCGAGCGCGCCGATTGAGCAGCGCATAAAGGCGACGCCAACAGGAGTAAGACTCTGTAGACCCCACTTAATAAAGAGAAAAGAACTTCCCCACGTAATTCCTAATGCAATAAAGCCTGGAAGCCAAGAACCTTTAGAGAAAGTGAATCCTTTACTCACAGAACAATCTCTTCGATATCGAAAGTTAAGCGATCGATTATGAGTGCTCGGTGGTTTTCGATCAAAGTCCAACCAGCTTGATCCCAGCCTGAAGAAGCAACCAATACTCCATCGGCGTTCTTACGGTAGTACAGGTCGTAATAGGCCTCGGTCTCCCCTGGTGGAATCCGCTTATACGTATGCTCATTAATGATGATCATCTGATGAGGCGTTAATAGCATGGCATTGAGGCTTGAGTAATCACACTTTTCACGGATCAAGCGAATTGCCGCAGCAACACCTTCGACCAAGCCAGCTTTTCGAATCTCGGTGAGAATAGTTGCGAAATAACGCTCGCTATCAGTGGTTCCACGAAGGCCCTCAAAGAGATCTTTATCAATGAATGAGTCCATGGCTGTCGCTGGAAGAACGCCACCGTTATGAATAAAGGAGTATTCGCCGTGAGTAAATGGGTGGGTATTTCCTTCGACAACTGGAAGTCCCGCTGTTGCCCATCGGAAATGAAGTAGGGCTCCGTTGTACTTATCCTCTTGAGATGCGCGCTTAAATTCTTCACTCTCACTCGCCTGAATCGGCTCAACAATTAACTTTGGTGTTGTGGTACCTGCTTCAAGTTCTGCGATTCCCCAACCGTCACGATGGAAGGCAGAGAGCGCAGCAAAATCTTCAAATCGTGGCCCAGCAAATTCCGAGATCGAAACATCGCGACCAGAGACATATCCCATTAGCCGGCACATTTACTTTGACCCACCCTGAGAGATGAGAGTTCCCCATCGTTGGATTGTTGGTTTCCAGGTTGCATAGAGTTGGTCTTCTGCTGCAAGAAATTCTGACTCAATTCCAGATTTGCCAGAAGTTTGGAAGGCGTTATCGGCGTGGTCTTCCCAACTGCGCACCATTGCCGCATCTACCTCTGGATGGAACTGCACGGCATAACTCTTACTACCAAATCTATAAATCTGATTCGCGCAGAGCGGTGAACTTGCGAGAGTAACTGCACCTTCAGGAAGGCGGCTCACCATATCTTCATGCCACTGAGTAACTTGTGCGCCTGCACCGAGATCAAAGACTGGATCATCGATGCCCGCAGGAGTGATCTCATAAATGCCGATCTCAGGAGTCTGGGCTCTACTTACCTCTCCGCCAAGGGCTGCTGCGACTAACTGAGCGCCAAGACAGATCGCAAAGATTGGAATATCTCGAGCAGCGGCATCGGCGAGCATGGCACGTTCATTCGGAAGCCACGACGCGATGTGATCATCGAGCGCTCCCATATGGCCACCCATCGGCATGAGTGCATCAATTCCGGCCGGGACAGTTGCTGGAACGCTCTCGCCAGCGAAGGCTTTCAGGATGAGAATCTCGTGTCCTTGTTCTTCAAGCCAGCGAGCAGCTAAGTAAGGTGGATCGGTCTCATCGTTCTGGATGGCGAGGATGCGCATAGGAGCAGTATTCCTTATTCCTTCTCTATTACAAGAAAACGCCCCCTCGGGCGGACCTGAGGGGGCGTAATTGCTTTAAAGCTAGCAGGGCTTAGATCGTGTGATCTGTTGCCTCTACGAACTCTTCTTCGGTGAAGTATGCGAGATCATCGAAGTCATCATCACCGGCGGTGAGGATGTAAACCACGACGATGCCGATGACCGCGCCAAGTACTTCAGCGGCGATGAAGTTCAAGCCAGATTTCCAATCGATACCAGCTGGAGCATTTGTGAACATACGACCGAGCACGGCTGCTGGGTTAGCGAAGCCGGTTGAAGATGAGAAGAGGTATCCGGCACCGATCCATGCTGGGATTGCAATCGCAGCAAGGTGATCGTTGTACTGATGGATCAAGAGCTGAAGGATGATGATTAATCCGGCAGTAACAAATACTTCAGAGACGTAGAAGTTCATTCCCTTAAGAGAATTCGTTGACTGCACAATCGCATGCTGCTTGAACATGTAGTTAGCGATAATGACGCCGACAACGCCACCAGCAAATTGAGCAACAATGTAGGTGACGAACTCAGCAACATCGAGACGCTTCGCTACAAACTCAGCGAAGGTAACAACAGGGTTGAAGTAGCCACCGCTAATTGATCCAAAGACGAAGATGATGCAACCGAGTGCGAAGACTGTGGCAAAGGTGTTGCCAAGTAATCCAACGAGGGAATCTTGTGTGCGGATCCCGGCCCAGAAGGATGAGCCGACAACAGCGGTTAGGAGGAGTGCGGTTCCGAGGAACTCTGCGAATACTTTACGTAGTAGATGTGTCATGCCCCAATTATGAAGGTTGCCACTGATTACCAATGGGTTCGGCGAGGCTAGAGCGGGCGCGTGTTGCCGCCCTTATGGGTATTTAAGCCATCTGACCCAAAGGTTCACTCAGAATTTACGGCTATGTAGCCTCCGTTCGGTTGGGTAGAATCGCCACATGGAACTGCAGAAGGTCATTCTCTATTACGGGTTCACCCCGATAGCTGACCCGCAGGCAGTCATGCTCTGGCAGAAGACGCTCTGCGAAAGTCTTGGCCTTAAGGGCAGAATTCTTGTCTCCCCTCACGGCATCAACGGCACAGTCGGTGGCGATATGTCTGCCGTCAAGAAGTATGTGAAGCAGACGAAGAAGTATCCAGGTTTTCGTAAGATCGATTTCAAGTGGTCTGAGGGCACTGGTAATGACTTCCCACGACTGAGCGTTAAGGCGAAGAAAGAGCTCGTCGCTTTTGGTAATCCGGATGAGATCAAGGTTGATGAGAACGGCGTCATCGGCGGCGGAGTTCACCTCAAGCCTTTTGAAGTCGATAAATTGGTTGCTGAGCGCGGCGATGAGGTCGTCTTCTTCGATGGTCGCAATGCCTTCGAGGCGAAGATCGGTAAATTTAAAAATGCGATTGTTCCGGATGTAACTTCATCGCAGCAGTTTGTCGCTGAGATTGAAAGCGGCAAGTACGACCATCTCAAAGATAAGCCGATTGTTACATATTGCACTGGTGGAATTCGCTGCGAAGTTCTCTCGGTCGTCATGAAGAATCGCGGCTTCAATGAGGTCTACCAGATCGATGGTGGCATCGTTCGCTACGGCAATAAATTTGGAAATGATGGTCTTTGGGAAGGCTCGCTCTACACCTTCGACGATCGTCTATCGATCGAATTTGCCGCGAACCCTGCGCTCATCGGCAAGTGCGACAACTGCCAAGCACCAACCCGTCAGTTCTATAACTGCACCACCGCCTCTTGCCATCAGCTCGCACTTCTCTGTGAGCCATGTGGGGCTGACTCTTCCTCGCGAGCCTGTCCTCATGATGCGAGCAAGAGCCACGATTACGAATTGAGTGGTTGATTACTTCTCCTCAAGTCGCACGGTTTTCGCAGTTGCCTCGCTATCCTTAGTGTTATGAAAACTCTCTACTCAGCACTCGTTGGAATTCACGTCCTCACAGTTCTTGCCATGATCGGCCTACTTCTTACACAACTCACTAAGGCTGAGAAGAAGGTTCCTAAGGGAGTAACCCACGCGGGTCTTACTGCGATGGTCCTCGGTATTGCGATGATCGTCATCAACGCGGTTCGCCACAACAGCGATAAGACAGTCGAACTTCTCAATCACACCAAGTACGGCGTGAAGTTCGTGGTTCTTACAGTCATTGTGGGTCTAGCACTTCGCTATGCGAAGAAGCCAACAATCAGTGCGCAGATCTGGTTTGCGATGGTTGGTCTCTCAATCTTTAATCTCGCTATCGCTAGCTCCTGGAAGTAAACGAGAGTAACTACTTCTTTTTAGGGCGATACGAACTCGCTCCCTTGGCAAGCACAAGCATTAAGACGAGGGAGCCAAGGGTTAAGACCAAGATGAGTAAGGCGCGCATTTAAATAGAGTAGTAGTTCGCCTTAGTTTTTGCAGCCAAATCTTTAACAATCGTTGCATTTGTCGGCACCGCAGCGTCGTCATGGACCTTGATATCTCCAATAATGCGGGCGCCAGCGCCAAGAATCACGCGATTGCCAATAGTCGGGTGGCGCTTGCCATGCGAGAACTCGCGAGCCCCCAGGGTTACATCGTGATACATCAAGACATCATCGCCAATAATTGAAGTCTCACCAATCACAACGCCCATTCCGTGATCGATAAAGAATCGTCGACCAATGGTCGCCGCCGGGTGAATCTCAATACCAGTCACTGATCGAACCCATGCCATGTGAACTCTGGCAGCGAGCTTCAACTTGTGTCGCCATAAGAAATTTGCCCAGCGATAACCCCAGACGGCATGAACACCTGGATACACCAGGAAGACTTCTAATCGACTGCGGGCAGCCGGATCTCGCTTGAGCGCATTATCCAAATCTTCTTTGAAGTGGAAGGCCATGGCGATTTAGGCATCCATTAAATCGGAATACAGCACTGTCGATAGGTAACGCTCACCAAATGATGCAAGGAGTACAACGATCTTCTTCCCGGCATTCTCTGGGCGGTTCGCAACAGTGTGAGCAGCCCACAACGCAGCACCAGAAGAGATTCCGGCAAGGATTCCCTCTTCTTGAGCGGCACGGCGAGCAAACTTAAGAGTGAGATCTGTTGGCGCATCAAGGACCTCGTTATAGACACTGCGGTCGAGAATCTCTGGAATGAAGTTCGCCCCAATACCCTGAATTGGGTGCGGACCAGGCTTTCCACCATTAAGAATTGGTGAAGCTTCTGGCTCTACGGCAATGATCTGGATATTTGGATTGAGTTCCTTGAGGCGATTACCAACACCACTAATAGTTCCGCCAGTTCCGATACCAGCAATAAAGATATCTACCTTGCCATAAGTATCGCGCCAGATCTCTTCTGCCGTTGTTGCACGGTGGATTGCTGGGTTCGCTTCATTTGCGAATTGACGAACAAGTACTGCTCCTGGCTCTTTACCGAGCTCTTCCGCCTTCGAAACTGCGCCATTCATACCTTCTGCAGCTGGAGTCAGAACAAGCACGGCACCAAATGCACGAAGTAGTGCGCGACGCTCTTTTGACATTGATTCAGGCATTGTAAGAATGACTTTGTAGCCGCGAGCTGCACCGACCATTGCGAGTGCAATACCGGTATTGCCGGAGGTTGCTTCAATAATTGTGCCACCTGGCTTTAGCTGACCGCTCTTCTCGGCGGCATCTACCATCGCAATACCGATGCGATCTTTCACTGTGCTTGTTGGATTATAAAATTCAAGTTTGGCAAATACTTCTGCCTTCGCACCGTCAGTGATGCGATTGATCTTTACAAGTGGAGTATTGCCAACTGCTTCGGTGATATTGGAATAAAGAGTCATGGCGTTAGAGTAGATATCTACTTCATAAATAGCGAGTTGCGAACTTCTTGCAGAAGTTAAAGTAGATGCAGCTGCGAACTCGTTGCAGAAGTATTACTGAGCAAGTTTGATTGCAAAGAAGTTAATCGTGCGAGCCCAAGCAAGCTTTGCTGCAGCTTCATCAAATACTTCGGGGCGATCGTTATTGAAGAAGGCGTGCTTTGTTCCGGCGTAGTCGTAGGCGATCGCCTTGCCACCAGCGCCATTGATCGAGGTCACAGCTTCTTGAATGCCAGGAGCGGCAGATGTGCCATCGCCTTCAGCGCAGTGAATGAGACTCTCTTTACCTTGATAGGCGCTCCAGACCGGTGCATGGCGTTCCCATGAAGATCCCGGGTAGAAGCCAACGGTTGCGCTGATGAGGTCAGAGAGCGTCGCTGACCAGATTGCGAGTGATCCGCCCATGCAGAAGCCAACGGCGCCCACGTGAGTCGATGTTGTGTTCTTCATCGAGAGTAGGTACTTCGCGGCTGTAACGATCTCATCCCCCGCCATATTGAGCTGGAGCTCCATCATCAACTTCTTCGCTTCATCTGGTTCCGAAGCAGCTTGACCGTGATAGAGATCTGGTGCGAGCGCGACAAAACCTGCTGCAGCGAATCGATCGACGATATCGGTGATATGTCCTACTAAACCCCACCACTCTTGGATGACGATCACTGCTGGCCCGGTCCCGGACTCCGGAATGGCGATGTATCCCGAACCACTCTTGCCATCGGCAGAGAACTTGATGTGGTTACCTGCCATGGTTAATTCACCTTTCCGACGGGGAAACTTAAGATCGCTTGCGTCGAATCGTTCACTCGAGTGAGTTTGATCGTTCCCTTTAACTCATTCTCGGTGAGGGTTCGAACAATCTGAAGACCAAGGTTTGAAGAGCTCTCGATATCAAAGCCGGCCGGAAGCCCAACGCCGTTATCACTGACAATCACGATGCACTCAGAGTCGGTATGAGAGACATCAACGGCGAGTGAATCACCCGATGTATCGAGACCGTGTTCGAGTGAGTTGTGGATCAACTCGGTGATTACGAGTGCGAGCGGGGTTGCGATCTTTGAATCAAAGTTTCCGAATTCACCGCTCTTAGAGAGAGTGATTGGGCGTGAGCTCAGTTCGATCGCATTATGGACGATCCGGTCATAGACCTCATCAAAGAGCACAACTTCAGCTGATGTACCCGAGAGCGTCTCGTGCACAATCGCAATAGAGGCAACGCGGCGAACTGCTTCGGCAAGGGCCGCTGAAGCAACTGGGTCTTCGACCCGGCGTGATTGCAGTCGAAGTAGTGCCGATACGGTCTGAAGGTTGTTCTTCACGCGGTGGTGGATCTCGCGAATCGTCGCATCCTTGGTAATGAGCGCCTTATCCTGGCGGCGAAGTTCGGTCACATCGTGAAGCAAGACGATTGCGCCAATGCGATCAGCGCCTTCGATCAATGGAATAACGAGAAGGTCGAGGACTGCACGACCGTTATCAAAGTCATCTCGGCGTAGCTCTTTACCGCTGACAACAAGCGACCATGGTTCATCGGTCGGGACAGATCCATTATCGATCTTGGCGAAGATATCGCCCAGACTCTGGTTCTCGATCTCTCCGGCCCAACCAGCGCGACTTACTGCCGAGCGCGCGTTTGGGCTGGCATACATCACCATGCCATTGCTATCTAAGCGGATTAATCCATCACCTACACGTGGTGCGGATTCGCTTCGGTAGACATTTCCAGCAAGTGGGAAGGTGCTCTCAGAGACCATCCGATAAACCTTGTGCGCGATTTCGCGATAGTTAATCTCTAATCTCGACTTCGATCGCATCTGTACTGCGTCGCGATGGCGAGAGATCACGGCAATCACATGGCCATTGAAGAGCACCGGAACGGTCTCTTCTTTAATCAGTAACTCACCGATCTGCTCTGGTTCGGTATCGCGAATGATCTCACCCTGCGAGAGTGCCTGATCAATGCGTGAGTTATCTCCCCACGCAATCTCTCGACCAATGAGATCTTGCGCGAAGACAGTCGCTGCAGTGGTGGGGCGTGTGTGTGCAATAGCGATATGGCCGGTAGGCCAACTCTGATAATCCTTACGCTTTGGAACCCAGAGAATGAGATCAGCAAAGGAAAGGTCTGAGAGTAATTGCCATTCTGCGATCAACTCACTGATGCGCTCTTGATCCGCAGCGCTCAACGCTGTTGATTCAATGGCATACCGTGATGTCACAGGGAGACTCGACTTTCTGCTCATTTGATCAGCGTAACGATTGCGCGATCTTACCAATCTCGCCCTTACCTGGTTTAGGGGTGCCCAGACCTCCTAAGATCCCAGACCCGTTACGAAGTGAGCTCTCACGGAAGAGGAAGCGGTTCTCGGCTGTGGTAAGCGTAAGAAAGCGCGCCTCTGATTCACGTAATTCCCTCGAAGTGCCAACCAGGATGCAGATGTAAGTGATCGGGATCTTGCGAAGCAGGAGTGGGAACTCTTTGAGGAAGTGGGCGAGCTCATCCAAACTCTCCTGGGTTGATCGCACCACGTAAAGCAGATGAGTCGTGGCCTCAAGGATCGAGCTAATCAAGGTGCCCTGCCACCTTCGATCGTGAACTGCTTCCCCTAATGATGGCAGCAGACCAAGATCGACAATCACTCGCTGATCCGGCGATAGCTCTGGCATTGCTGTTGGCTTACTGACTGGATCTAATGGAATCAATGCGAGCGGGGCGCTCCCCTTCTTATCTAAACGAGGGCTCGAAACCCTGCGAGTCAGAGCCGGTGAACGAAAGTCAGCATCGACCATCGCCACTCTTCCGAGCCCTTCTTCCTGCATCGACTGCGCTAATGCAATCGCCAGAGTTGTTCGACCAGGAGCTCCGGCGCTTCCAGTAATTGTAAAGACTCGTGGTTGTGCAACCTGCTTAAATCGTTCAACTGATTGTGCAACTACTTGCTTAGGGCTCTGCACAAGTGGAAGTCGAAGTTGCGATCTGATCTTCTGCATGATGGCATGCGCTGCCGGTTCTGACCCATCGAGTGAGATGAAGGTAAAAGGCTCATCGGGGTAATCCATCAATAGTTGAGAACTCATGCCAGGCAGATCTGCCTTAAAGATAATAACGGTGCGAAGTCCAGAACGACTCTTCAGAAAGTCGAGCATGGACTCGGCATCAAAGGCGCGATGAATGATCGACCAGCCTTGCGAGAAGAGCAGCTGTGCAACAAAGTCTTCAAAATCAGCATCTGCAATTGCAGTGATTACTTCAATTTGTGGAATCTCAGAGCGCATGGCGAACCACCACAATTCTTCCGGCGGAAAGTGCATCCATGATCGATAAGAGATCTCGTTGATGCAGCAGGAAGAGCACTGTCACAGCGCCGCCCAAGTCTCGAGATTTATTATCAACGCTCTGCACTCTGATATCGGATACAACAATCGAAGGTGCGCTACCGGCATCTTTAGGAATACCGTAGAGATCCACCCGATCCCCCACGCCAAGGTCAGCTGGTAGATCACTCTTCGCTATGCCCATTGGTAATTGGCGCATATCTGTCGCAGCCCCAGCCTGAGCGAGAGCAATCTGTGGGATGAATTCATTGGCGCCTACTGGCCTAGTCACAACATTTCCCATTAACCGCGTACTCCCTGAGTAGTACTTTGTGGCAGCGCTGCCAAGAGTCGCCTCTATGCGAGTGATATCGCTAGCGCCGATCACTGAGCCAGGAGCAAGTTCGTGGGTCGCAGCCCATATGGGTACAGAAGTGTGAGTCGCTGAAGTAAGGCCGATAACCCCTACAAGTGAGAGGGCGATGGCACCGATGGCGATGATTCGCTTCGAGTGCTGGGCGAAGAAGTGTGGGAGTTCAAACATGGGTGGATCAAAGCCGTAGCCTGCGCCGCAAAGATCATCCGAAGGTATGAGGTGTGGATTTCTCGATTCCACGACTCTGCGCTCATGACTACTTCACAGACAAATAACGCAGAAATCCTTCAATCACCACGGCTTCCTAAGAAACTTCACTTCGACTTTGCTGGTCCCTTAAATGGTCTCGATCATCCCGGATTGCCACTCTTTGGATACGACCCAGCTCTCACCACAACCTCACCAGTAAAGCCACTCTCATCAAAGCTCTATCTCGTACCCACTCCAGTGACATTTGATGGCGAGGATGTAGAGCCCGATATCCAGCCCAAGCCAACGGCACTCAAAGATCTTCCTAATCTTGAACAATGGGTATCGCGTTATGTGGTGAGCTTGCTTGAGATTTGGTCCGGCAAGAGAGCGGCGATGCAGTTAGCACGATGGACTCACCCAAGGACATTTGAAGCAGTAACCAGCGCGATAGTTCGCGGTGCAGCTCTTCCCAAGATTCGAAACATTTATATCTCTGAACCGATTGAAGGCGTTGGAGAAGTAACAGTCACTTTGCGATACGACGAACGCGTACGCTCACTCGTCCTGCGCTTTGAAGGCGTGAACGAGCGTTGGCTCTGTACCGAGTTAGTGAAGTTGTAAGAGGCTAGTAAAAGTCTTAAGCGGCGCCGTGGCAGCGCTTGTACTTCTTACCTGATCCACACGGACATGGTCCATTGCGGGAAGCGCCACCTGAACTCTGAGCTTCGCCACTTTCATCGGCGGCGCTATAGATCAAGTTTGGAACTTCTTGTTTTTCAGGTGCGCCGATTCCCTTTGGAGAGACTTCGACGTTGCTCTCATTCTGAGTCACTTCGACTTCAACATTGAAGAGCAATGAGACAAGCTCTTCCTTAATTCCATCCATCATGGCCGAGAAGAGTTCGTACCCTTCCTTCTGGTACTCAACGAGCGGATCACGCTGCGCCATCGCACGAAGGCCAATTCCCTCTTGGAGATAATCCATCTCGTAGAGGTGCTCGCGCCACTTACGATCTAAGACTGAGAGCAAGACCTTGCGCTCGAGTTCGCGAACGACCTCTGCGCCAAGCGTCTCTTCGCGCTTTGCATATGCTGCACGAGCATCATCGAGAATCTTGGTGGTGAGGAAATCGCTATCAAGTCCTGCAATTCCGCCTACTTCAGCAGCTGCCTGATCGACAGTGAAGGAGATTGGATAGAGAAGAGTCAGAGCCTGCCAGAGTTGCTCGAGATCCCAGTTCTCTGGGAAGCCACTTGCAGTCGCAGCAGCGACATAGGCAGAGATGGTCTCATCCATAAAGGTCTGTACGAGCTCTGAGATATCTGCACCTTCGAGAACTTCGCGGCGCTCTGAATAGACAACTTCACGTTGGCGATTCATGACATCGTCATACTTCAAAACATTCTTACGCATCTCAAAGTTCAGTGACTCAACTTGAGTTTGTGCAGAACGAATTGCATTCGAGACCATCTTGGACTCGAGTGGCTGATCATCTGGAAGACCAGAGGCGCTCATGACGCGCTCTACGAGGCCAGAGTTAAAGCGACGCATGAGGTCATCTTGGAGTGAGAGGTAGAAACGTGATTCACCTGGATCGCCTTGGCGACCAGACCGACCACGGAGCTGGTTATCGATACGACGAGATTCATGACGCTCGGTTCCGAGAACGTAGAGTCCGCCGAGGGCCGTTACCTCTTCGTGCTCGCGCTTTACCGCTTCCTTCTGTTTTGCAAGTTCTGGTCCCCAGGCAGCTTCGTACTCTGCAGGGTTATCTACTGGGCTAATGCCGCGACGTTGGATCTCAAAATCTGCCATGAACTCAGGGTTTCCACCGAGCATGATGTCGGTACCGCGGCCAGCCATGTTGGTAGCAACGGTGACTGCACCTTTAGCACCGGCGCGAGCGATGATTGCCGCTTCACGTTCGTGCTGCTTTGCATTTAAGACTTCGTGGCGAACACCATTCTTTGTTAAGAAGGCAGAGAGTTCTTCAGACTTTTCGACTGAGACGGTACCGATTAAGACCGGTTGTCCCTTGCCATACTTTTCAACAATATCTTGAGTAAGTGCGATGAACTTGCCGACTTCGGTCTTGTAGATCAAATCTGGCTGATCAATACGCTTGCTCTCTTTATTGGTAGGAATCGGGATAACGCCAAGGCTGTAGATCTGCATAAATTCAGCAGCTTCAGTCATAGCCGTACCGGTCATACCAGAGAGCTTCTCGTACAGGCGGAAGTAGTTCTGGAGCGTGATTGTGGCGAGAGTCTGATTCTCATCCTTAATCTCGATCCGCTCTTTAGCTTCAAGTGCTTGGTGAAGTCCTTCAGAGTAGCGACGGCCTGAGAGAACACGACCCGTGTGCTCATCAACGATCAAGAGCTCACCGCTCATGACTACATAATCCTTATCGCGCTTGAAGAGCTCCTTCGCGCGGACCGCATTATTGAGGTAGCCGATCATTGGAGTGTTCTCGGCGATATAGAGATTGCCGATCCCAAGGATCTCTTCAACCTTTGTTACGCCTTCTTCAGTGATCGAGAGATTGCGCTTCTTCTCATCAATCTCGTAGTGAACGTCGCGAGAGAGTTTTTCAGCGATATTTGCAAACTCTACGTACCACTTTGTTGGCTTATCAGCTGGACCAGAGATGATCAGCGGAGTACGCGCTTCATCAATCAAGATCGAGTCAACTTCATCGACGATCGCGAAGTTATGTTCGCGCTGTACGCAATCATCGATTGACCACGCCATATTGTCGCGGAGGTAATCGAATCCAAATTCATTATTTGTTCCGTAGGTAATATCCGCCGCATATGCCTCACGACGTTCGGCCGGAGTCATGTTTGAGAGAATGACACCAACTTTTAATCCGAGGAAGCGATGGATACGACCCATCCACTCACTATCGCGTTCCGCGAGGTAATCATTTGTTGTAACGATGTGAACGCCTTTACCGGTGAGGGCATTGAGATAGGCAGGCAAAGTTGAGACGAGAGTCTTTCCTTCACCAGTGCGCATTTCGGCGATATTGCCGAGGTGAAGTGCTGCGCCACCCATAAGTTGAACGTCGTAGTGGCGTTGTCCGAGTGTGCGCTTGGCAGCTTCACGAACAGTTGCGAAAGCTTCAGGGAGGATCGCATCGAGGTCCTCGCCATTAGCGAGGCGAGCCTTGAGGTGCGCGGTCTGATTCTGGAGGTCAGCATCGCTGAGGGCTGAGATCTTTGGCTCGTAGGAATTTACATCTGCGGCGATCTTCTCGAGATTGCGGACGGCACGACCTTCACCGGCGCGCAAAATTTTATCTAGAATTGCCACAATCCCTCTTCCGTTGCCTACTCGTGTTCAATGCTCAGCGCCCTATCTTATTCACTAAAAAGCGCCCTGCCACACAAGCGCTGAGCAGGGCATCTGGCTCGTAAGAGCCCGCCCTGAGTGCTCTCAGAGCCTCACCCATGGTGCTCCCTGATGTAACCAGATCATCCACGAGAATTATTCCCTCATCACCTCGTGTTAGGCCCGGTCTTAAACGAAGCGCCCCACTCATATTCTCTCGCCGCTGCGCTGCGGTCAACCGACTCTGATCTGCGACCTTTCGCGCCGGCACTAGCACCGGTGCTACCCGACATTGAACATCGTAATCCAGGGAAATTTTTCGAGCAGCCAACTTCGTAAGTATCACCATATGCTCGTAACCCCGGCGCTTATCGGCAGCTCGTGATGACGGTACCGGAACCAGCAGGTACGACCGCCTGCACAGTTCTCGATGGACTCTACTAAATCTGATCGCCATCAACTCTGCTAAATAATGTGATGCCGCTCGATCATTATCTTCCTTTGCCGCAAGGATGAGATGGGCCGAGGCTTCGTTGTAATGGAGTGAAGAATTGAGATCTAGGCCGTGAAGTCGATATACATCTGTACAACTCCACAAAAGTGGCTCGCATTGCGGACAGAGAGTTACATCGCCCTTTGTACAGAGCAGACACGATGTTGGATAGAGAAGTGCGAGCAGATCATGAAGGGCCATACCCTCTAAATATCAGAGATTAAATATCGTCGCTATCGAAGTCAGCGAGGATTGTTGATGGTTGATCGCTGGGAAAGATATCAAGCGGTTCAGAGTCCATTGGAATACCAGGGCTCTTCGGAAGAGTTACGACAAAGTTTGCTCCGTGCCCAGGTCGCCCCCAAGCCTTCAACGAACCTTGATGCAGCTTCGCATCATCAAGTGCAATCGCAAGACCTAATCCGGTGCCACCACGGACACGCGAACGCGATGGATCTGCGCGCCAGAATCGATCGAAGAGTCGCTCGGATTCGCGTTCATTAAAGCCAATTCCATGATCTCTCACGCCAATCGCCACAACGTGTTCGGTCTGAGCAATGCTCACGACAACGCCCTTGCCCTCGCTATGGTCCATGGCATTGGAGAGCAGGTTGCGGATAATTCGCTCAATTCGACGGTCATCGACCAGCGCCCGATACTCGTTATCTGGAGCAATAAAGCTGAAGTGTGGCACTTGATTAGCCTGTAGTTGATCCACCACATTAAGAACCAGCGGCTTGAGATCAATATCTTTTGTCTCAAGGATCGCTGCTCTAGCATCGAAGCGGCTAACTTCCAGTAGGTCGCTTAGCAGGGTCTCAAAGCGTTCGATCTGTGAAACCAATAGCTCGGCACTACGTGAGGCCGCAGGATCGAGCTTAGAGCGAGCTTCGTAGAGCAATTGCGAAGCCATACGAATCGTTGTTAAAGGAGTGCGTAATTCATGGGAGACATCCGATACAAATCTCTGTTGAAGTCTGGAGAGATTCTCGAGTCGAGAGATCTGCTGCTGCATCGAGAGCGCCATCTCATTAAAGGAGATTGCTAGGCGCCCCATCTCATCTTCACCGCGTATCAAGAGACGCCTACTGAGATCACCTTCAGTCAACTGCTCCGCAATCTGTGCCACTTCACGTACCGGAAGTACGACTCGTCTAATCACATACCAAGTAATAAGGGCGATCAAGAGAACGAGCGCTGCTCCGGTACCAAGCATCCAGCCTCGGATCAGATCAATCAGTTGACTCTGTTGGGTAAGTGGAAAGAGGTAATAGATCTCATAAATCGAGCTAGATGGAATACCGAGTACGCGACCGACTGCAATGGCATCAATGGGGGCTCGGGAGCCCTTCGCATAGCGAATTTGCACACGCATCGATTGTGAGTAAAAGTTCTTTCGAACATCGGCTCTTAGCGATTCAGGAATTGTTGAGAGTAAGACGTCATTTGAGGAGCCCTGATACCTCTTCGAAATCTTCGCAGTTGCGGGAGTCGCAAGCATGATCGTCTCACGCACCGATGTCGTCGGGCTAACTTGCCGAGCTCTGAAGATGTTGTCGATGACTGTCTGCAACAAGATATCAGTTCGATAGCGGGTGGCATCGAGTTGGGCCTGTGTGTAATCGGCAAGGGATTGTGCCTCTGAAATCGCAGCGCTGTTCTTCTCCTGATAAACGCCAGCAGCGATCTTTGTGTAAAGAAGGGTTCCAACCGTTGCGATAACGATGAGCGAAACGGCGATCGAAAGGGATGTGACCTGCAGCAGGATCGATCTACGCCAACGCCTTAAAAAGCGACTCACTTAAGGCTCATTGCTTGGCAGAGCCAGCCTTGTACCCCACACCACGTACCGTTTGAATGAGTTCAGGATTATCGGGGTCGCGTTCAATTTTTGAGCGCAGACGCTGGATATGGACATTCACAAGTCTGGTATCGGTCGCGTGCTGATAACCCCAGACTTCGCTCAAGAGCGCATCGCGCGTAAAGACGCGACCTGGCTCCTTCGCTAGTGCAACGAGCAGATCAAATTCAAGACGTGTGAGCGGGATAGATTCACCGTTGCGATTGAGAGAGTGTGCAACTTGATCGATCGAGATATCGCCGATACGAAGTGAGTTCGCTCCATCACCAGGAGTACGACGTAGGCGTACCTTCAGTCTTGCGACAAGTTCTGAACTCTTAAATGGCTTCACCATGTAATCATCAGCGCCAGCTTCAAGTCCCTGGACTACTTCATGTGAATCACTCTTTGCGGTGAGCATCACGATTGGAACCATGGACTCTGCCCGAATCTGACGACAAATTTCAATGCCATCAATTCCGGGCAGCATCACATCTAATAAAACAAGATCAGGCTTATTGGTTCGGAAACCTTCAAGCGCTTGATCGCCATGATTAATGAGGTCGACTTCATAGCCAGCACCGTTGAGCACAATGCCCAACATCTCTGCTAGATCTTGATCGTCATCAACAACCATGATGAGGGTCATTTAGGAACCTTGCTCCCAAGAGTTGAGGTAGAGCTCTTGTGCTGGGGTAAGTGTGTCGATAGCAGCGCCCATGCTGGCGAGCTTGAGTCGAGCAACTTCCTTATCAATGACAGTAGGAACTTCATGAAGTCCTGCGCCAAGGCCCTTTGCAGCCTTGAGCAACCATTCAGCGGTAAGAGCCTGATCAGAGAATGACATATCCATGACAGATGCTGGGTGGCCTTCTGCAGCGCCGAGGTTAACTAAGCGACCTTCTGCAACAAGAAGGATGCGACGGCCATCAGAGAGAACATACTCATCTGTCTGGTGGCGGATCTTCTCATTCTTCTGCTTGGCATTCTGCTCGAGCCAGGCAACGTCGATTTCAACATCGAAGTGGCCAGAGTTAGCGAGAATTGCGCCATCCTTCATAACAGCAAAGTGCTCGTCACGAAGAACATCGCGGTTACCTGTAACAGTGACGAAGAAGTCGCCAATCTTTGCTGCATCGATACTTGGCATGACGCGGTATCCCTGCATCAAGGCATCGAGTGCCTTTGTTGGATCAATCTCAGTAATGATGACATCTGCGCCCATACCCTTGGCACGCTCTGCTACACCCTTACCGCAATAGCCAAAGCCGCAGACAACAACAGTTGAACCAGCGATCAATGAGTTGGTTGCGCGGAAGATCGCATCCCATGTTGATTGGCCAGTTCCAAAACGGTTATCAAACATATGCTTGGTATCGGTGTCGTTAACAGCGATCATTGGGAACTTAAGCGCGCCATCCTTTGCCATCTGTGAAAGACGGATAACACCGGTTGTGGTCTCTTCGCAACCACCCTGAATGCCGGCGAGGAGTTCGGTACGAGTTGTATGCAATGTGTTGACGAGATCGCAACCATCATCGAAGACGAAATCTGGCTTGATATCGAGTGCGGCGTTGAGATGTGAGTAGTAACCATCACGATCGACGGCGTTACGAGCGAAGACGCTAATGCCGTACTCGTGGACGAGTGCTGCTGCTGTGTCATCCTGTGTTGAAAGTGGGTTTGATGCACAAAGTGCGATCTCAGCTCCGCCAGCCTTGAGTGCGAGCATCAAGTTCGCTGTCTCTGTTGTGACGTGCATACATGCAGCGATGCGAGTGCCAGTGAATGGCTTTTCGCGTTCAAAACGTTCACGGATCTGTGCAAGTACCGGCATGCTGCGTCCGGCCCACTCAATGCGCTTCTTACCTTCGGCGGCAAGTGCTGGATTAGCAATCTCGCTGCGAATCTTTGTCTCTACGGTCACGGCTGTGCTCCTCATTCTGGTTTATAAAACTCATTTGGTAATAGGTGTAAGCGACGAAAAGTCTTCTTCGTGAGGCCTCACTAGATGGGTAAAGATTACCTGATTGGGGCTAGTTGAGCCCTAAATGAGTGCGAGGACCTGATCGCGCACGCGCTCCATCTCGGCTTGGCTGGAAGCCTCAACGTTGAGCCTGAGAAGCGGCTCGGTATTTGAGCCTCGCACGTTAAACCACCAGTCGGGGCCGGTAACGGTATAGCCGTCGAGGTCATCAATCTCATAATCGGCTTCAAAGGCGTTCTTCACGAGTTCGAGGGAGGCCGCTGTGTTGGCGACCTTGGTATTGATCTCACCACTTGCGACATAACGGTTGTATGGCGCTAAGAGCTGTGAAAGTGGAAGGTCTGAGGCGGCTAACTCTGAGAGCGCAAAGAGTGCAGCGAGCATTCCAGAATCTGCGCGCCAAAAATCACCAAAGTAGAAGTGGCCGGAGTGTTCGCCGCCAAAGATCGCGCCGCTCTCGGCCATCAACTTCTTGATGTAAGAGTGACCAACGCGTGACCGAATTGCGGTGCCGCCATTCTCTTCCACGATCTCACGGACAGCCTTCGAACTAATCAAGTTATAAATGATGCTTGATCCCGGCTTGCGTTTCAACTCACGGACCGCAATCAGTGCAGTGAGAGTTGAAGGATTGACGAGGTCACCATTCTCATCTACCAAGAAGCAACGGTCCGCATCGCCGTCGAAGGCGAGACCAATATCAGCCTTTTGGGTACGTACCCGCTTCTGCAGATCAACAAGATTTGCCGGCTCAATGGGATTCGCTTCGTGATTGGGAAAGGTGCCGTCTAATTCAAAGTACATCGATGTGAGATCCACATTGAGTCGGGCCATTACTGCTGGTGCAGTAAATCCAGCCATGCCATTTCCAGCATCAATAACGACCTTAAGCTGGCGCGATCCAGCTGTCGTTGCTGCGTCAAAGAGTGAGAGCAAGAAATCTACGTACTCATCGAGCATTGGGCGATCGTGCGATACACCTGGTGCTCGCATCGCCATAGGTACACCATGGAGAATAAGGTCGCGAATGCGGAGCAAGCCAGACTCTTTACCGATCGGCCGAGCACCACTCTTGCAGAGCTTAATGCCATTGTATTCAGCTGGGTTATGGCTAGCGGTAAACATCGCACCTGGCAGGTTTAACTTACCTGCAGCGAAGTAGAGCATGTCAGTTGAGGCTAATCCGATTCGGATGACATCAAAACCCTGTGAGGTAATGCCGTCAGCGAAGGCTTCGGCAAGCAATGGCGAACTTGGGCGCATATCTTCGCCAACCACAACAGTAGAAGGTTCGCGCTCTTCTTCTAAAAATTTTGCATAGGCGCAACCGAGTGCAAAGGCGAAATCCTCTGTTACTTGACCATCGACGAGTCCGCGAATGTCATAGGCCTTGATGATGGCATCAAGTTCTTCGGCTGTGAACATAGTCGTAATCTATCGACTTAGTTAATTTGAGGGAATTGAGCGAAGGTGGCCGCGACGGCCAATCTCTTGCGCGCTCAATGCTGTTGCTACAGGTTGAGGTTGCACAGTCTGGTTTCGTGCCGCGCCAGCTTCTCGTACCGCATCAGCGATCGCCATAATGTCATCAGAGTTCGGGCCTGCTTCGGAGTTCACTGACTCCTCTTTAATCAAAGTCCAACCATGCGGAAGTGTGAGCTTTTCAGAGTGTTCACCACAGAGGTCGTAGGCATGAGGTTCAGCAAAGGTGGCGAGCTCTCCGAGAATCGCAGAAGAGTCTGCGTAGATATAAGTCAGAGTTCGCAGCGCTGGCTTGCGACAGCTGGCACGAGAGCAGCCGCGAGCTCCGCGACGAACTGGTTGACTGCGATTCATAGTTTTAAATCTAGTGGGTCAGAGTGTGAACATCGTTGAAGGGCAGAGTCGTGTTCGTCATTACGGCATCTTGAGCTATCGGCAGATAGGTCAACCCGCCCCCTGTGAAGATCGCCCCAGCAAAGACTCGTGAGTCAGATAGCGGGGAAAGTTGAATGGAAGTCACACCGTACTTGGGTGCCCACGCAACGAAATCACTTCCGCTGACGGTTTGGTTAAAACTCTTTCCGGTCACAAAACGGCCACTTACCTGGACCGAGATGGACTTTCCGACAAAGACGAGGGTCGGCAAGTTGCCCGAGAAGTTCATCGAGCTCTTGGTGAGTGGCGGAGCCGGGGCAGCCCAGGCAAAGTCATGAGAGCCAGTCACCGTGAGGGCACTGGCAAGGATCGGCTGGTCTGAATCAATGATCAATCCAAAAGCCGAACTCGTCGTGAGATTGGCAAGTGGAATTGTCACAACAGATCCATGGTGAAGTTGATAGCCATCAAACCCAACTGGAACAAAGCTGCCATCACCCGAGACCACCTGCACATGAACGCTCGCATCGAGGGAACCCGGGGCGAGTAATCGCAGTGCGGAGGCGATCTTGCTCTTACTGCTTGTATGTGGATAGAGGCCAGAGATAACGAGGTGGGTCTGCGCATTCGCACTTGGCTTCACATAATCTAAGCCGAGTTGTGAAAGTCCTTTTGCTCTCTGATCTAAAACGAAAGCTGAAACTCGGCCAGTGCGAGTCACCACATGGATAGCCATGGAATCTTCGCCGGGAGCAAGTGCGTCCAGAGCAAGGGTCACAGAAGAGTTAGCTTTAACTTTTACCGAGACCTTTGCAAGTGGCTGCTTTGATGTGAATGGGAAGATGTCGACGATCGATTCACCAAGTCCGGAATTTACTAAACCAAGATGACCTTTACTTGTAAGTCCACCGGATCCGCCAATGAACCACTCATCCGGGTTACCAGCACCACATGTTGTTGCCGCAATTCCAGATGATGCAAGATTTGAAAAGATCAGTGAACTGCCGGGATTGCTATCAATGAGCAATCCACTTCTACCTAATGAGATTTGCGAGAGTGCTGTACGTTTAAAGGTAGCGCTCTTGCCATCTACAAAGCGGATGCCTAACTTCTTTGCTGGAAGTGAGGCGGTGGTGCTGCCAGCGCTAGAAAATGCTGGACAGATTTGCGCTGGATAGCTGGTCGCGACTGAGGCGATTCGTTGCTCGGATGGAATGATGTAGGAAACTCCTATCCCAAGGCCAATTAACACCAAGGCTGCAATGGCTCGCTCTCGCCCCTTCAATCTCATGATCATGAGGCCACCTCAGCGGTCGCGATATCTCGGCGGCGGCGGCCAGCAGGAAGAGCCATAACCAGGGCAAAGATCAGAGTGATGAGTTCGATCGAAATGAGCGCGCGACGCAGGGTTCCATCGTGCGAGAGCGCTACCTCTCCAGATTGCGGAATTGTAAAGATTGGAAGATCGTTTGCAGATCGCTCAAGCGGAATTGGGCGACCATCCAGAAGGAGACGCCAGCTCTGATCATATTTTTCCGCAAGTTGAACAACGCCAGCAGATGGCACCATGGAATTCGCACTCACATCATGAGAATCAAGCGCTACTTGAGATCCGGTTGCGCCAATGAAGAGAACGCGAGGACTACTTTTTACGACTCGCCAAAGTGTTCCACGTGTGGTCGCAGACATTCGCGAGAAGCCACCTACCCCATCGATTGTCCGCACTACAGAAATCGGCGCTGGGTTTTGAAGATAGAGATATTGCACTCCATATAGTCCGAGAGTCTTTGCAGAAGTGAGACCAGCTCCTGAGACGAGCTCGTTCATAGCTTGGTTAATGGATGAGGGAACAACAATCGAAACATCTGCATCACCCAAATAGATTCCAGCACCTCGAGTAAAGAAATATGTGGTCTCTTTGCCAGTTGCACGAAGTACAACTGTTTTAGGTCGCGCTGGTGTCTGCTCTAGAGCTGTGACGAAAGCTGGGAGATTAGAGGTTGCTTTAGATGTGACGAGCGAGTTCGCTCCTCCGGTAGCAGCCCAGATCGGCATCGCGATGAGATTGAACGCTACGACAAGTGCCATTCCGGCCCAACCGAAGTGGCGAAGACCGACACGACGTTCCGGAAGTGTCGGCAGATACTCCTGTGCAAAGATCAAAGTAGGTGCAAGCAAGAGGATCATCGCAATCGCAAGAAGTGGACCACTCCAAACGCGAGCCGAACTGCCATGGCCGACGATGATGATCTGGCTGATGACGAGCGCCGTCGCGACAACTCCGCTGACCAAGAGACCAATGATGCGAAGCCGATCGACAAGAAGTGTGATCGCAAGCATGAGTACAAATGGCGCAACGACCCAGATAGGTGGCGCGGATACTCCCCCTGGATTGAAGAGTAAGAGGGCAAACCGACTACCAGAGGAGAGTGGGATACCCGGTTCGAGCAAAATCTGCGTTGGGTGAATGAGTAGCGATGCCGACCAAGGGAAGGTAAGAAGAAGCGGGGTAATGCAAAGTGCCAACCTTCGTTTAGCGCCATCGAGCAGATCAGAGAAGAGCACATTGACCCATCCCAATTCGCGCATCTGGTGGCGACGTTCGATCAACGATTGGATAAGAATGACGAGGTGGATCGCACTCCAGATTATTAAGAGTAGTGGCGAGAATGATCCGATCACGCCTGCAAGTAGCGAGATTGCAAAGATTCGTCGCCACGTTGACTGATCTCGTTCGCGCGAGAATGGATTGAGTGACAAGAGCGTAGGAGCAAGTTGAAGGACGAAGAGAGTTCCAAGCCGTCCTTGATTGATGCATGCCCACAAGAGCGGTGAGGCTGAATAAATAGCAGCGCCAACTAATCCGTAATTTCGTTGTACCCCTTGGCGGAGTAAGACTCGATAAATCGCGAGGAATGAGATTGCCGGGGCAAAGAGGAAGATGAGGGTGATTAAGAGCGGCAAGTTTCCTAAAGTCAGGATGGAAGATATTCCAAGAAACGCAATCCACGGTGGCATCGGCGCAGCTGATCCCAGCCCAACCAGGTGCCACGACTCTGAGTAGCGATGGAGCAGATCTAAGCCACTACCTTGCGAGAGTGCGAGGGCGCCACCAGAGAGTGATCCAAACCTGCCGCGAGATGCAATCAGTGAGATCGCGGCGATAACGAATGCAATCAGGAATTGTGGCTTGCGAATAAGGGCTTTCCACAACGAACCAGTTTCAACAGGTAGTGAATCAATCTCATCGGAGTCGTCGCTACTTTCACTCGCGATAGTCTGCGAAACCTCTACATCGCGAAGCTCTTCCCTGCGTGCCACAACAGGTGCAATCCAGGAAGCAATTGCAGACCCCGCTCGTTCAAAGGCAATCTGAAGTTGGCTCCAGGTTGAAGGAATGAAGTGTGAAACCACACGCGCCGACAGAAGCCGCTTCTTCTTTCGAGCCCGGCGTGCCTGGAAGAGCTCGGCCGGATGGGCCAAAAGCAGTGCTACTGCTGCGATTTCATCACCGGCATAGCCAGGCAACTTAGCTAATAAATTGATGATGGCGCGAGCAACACTGGTAACCAAGAGTTGAAGTGCGATCCAAGGAAGGAGCCACCAGGTTGAATTCACTAAGAGCACATAGGCAGCGTTACGACGATCAAGTAAAAGTGGACGCTGAAGGAAAGCTTCAGAGACATCGACTCGTCGACGCTCACTCGCTGATGCTTCAGCGTGGAATGCAACTGCCTTCTCGACGCAGATCACTTGATATCCCGCTACGTGTGCACGCCATCCAAGATCTACATCATCGCGGAAGAGTGCCAGGTTGATATCTAAGCCGCCGAGCTCTTCGAAGACACTTCTTCTGATCAATGCACCGGCAGTACTTACTGACATCACTTCTTTGATCGAATCGTGTTGACCCTGGTCTTGCTCGTTATCTTCAAGGCCGGTCCAACGTGAACCGTTGCCAGCAATAGATAGACCAACTTCAAGTAAGCGATCTCGGTCATACCAGTCGCGGAGTTTTGGACCAGCGATCGCAACTTGTGGTCGCTCTTCTACCGCTTCAAGTAATAACTTCAGCGCATCACGATCTGGCGCACAATCATCATGAATGAGCCAGATCCACTCATTGCTTTGATTACCTTCAGGGCTTGCGATGGCTGGTGTGAGAGCGAGCGCATGTTCGATCGCATCGCCATAACCCATCTCCCGATCTTCAAGGAAAGTGGTGATGCCAGCAGACTTTAATAATTTTTGTGATGTATCAACCGAGGCAGTATCTACTGCAACGATGCGATCTATAGCACGAGATTGAGATCCAATGGATGCAATAACTTCTGGCAACCAGATCGCACCATCGTGAGTAACGAGAACTGCTGTAACAAAATTTGTATCCGCCATTACGCGGCTCCTAGCGTCGTTTTACAAATGAGGTATTCGTACGCTGGCTTATTACGCGCTGCGGCGCTTAAGACGACGGCGCTCACGCTCGGAGAGGCCACCCCAGATGCCAAAGCGCTCATCATGAGCCAAGGCATATTCGAGGCACTCGGAACGGACATCGCATGAGAGACATACTCTCTTAGCTTCGCGGGTAGATCCACCCTTTTCTGGAAAGAATGCTTCTGGGTCAGTCTGAGCGCAGAGAGCGCGCTCCTGCCAGGATAGTTCGACAGAGTTGTCAGCGAGGGGCAGGCTGGAGATGGTCGAAGGGATCTGGCTATCTGATGAAGCTGGCATATCTACGACTCCTAGATCTGTGGGTGCTCCGCTTGGTGGGAAAGTAGAGCATCTAGGGAGAATTACATTGGTGTAACCCCCTCCGCGTCAAGCGGTAGAAGGCATATTTCTTGCTTAAAAGGCCTTATTGCTGCGAATAACCGAAGAATTCACCTTCTGCAGTAGTTTTTGCCGCAATTTCCGTCCCTGCCGCAACAAATACTCGAGTTAAGTCGACATTCTCACCAATGATGGCGCTATCCCCGATCACGGATTGGTGGATCTTCGCACCGGCAGCAACTCTCGCTCCGAGGCCGATATAGCTTCCGCCATCGATCACAGCCGTCGGGTCAATCGTTGAGCCCTTCGCCTGCATGAACGGGTAGCCCGTCACTTCGATCAGGTCTCGAGTCGCCTTCAAGAGCGCTCCTGGGTTTCCAATATCTAACCAGTATCCGTCATCAATAAATCCCATGACGTTCGCACCGCGATTGATCAACGCTGGGAAGGTCTCTCGTTCAACGCTTACTACCTTCGCTGCTGGAATCTCATCGATGACTGAGCGGTTGAAGATGTAGCACCCAGCATTGATGACATTAGTAGGCGGATTCTCCATCTTCTCATTGAACGTTGTGATGCGATCACCAGACATTTCAACGACTCCGAAGGCTCTGGCATCTTCCACTTGCGTTAAATACAAGGTCACATCAGCAGATCTGCTTTCATGAAATGCAATTTGATCATCGAGTGAGTGGCCGCTTAATACATCGCCATTAAAGATCACAACTGGTCCATCATTTTTGAGAAGCTGGGCGGCATTGCGAATCGCTCCCCCAGTGCCTAACGCACTCTCTTCGACGGCGTACGAAATATTGATTCCGAATTTCTCACCGTTTCCAAAATATGGAAGAAAGACTTCTGCCAGGTATGAGGTTGCTAGAACGATCTCAGTAATGCCAGCAGCTTTTGCTTTTAAGATTTGATGTTCGGTGATTGGCTTGCCGAGTAATGGCAGCATTGGCTTAGGAGTTGAAAAAGTAAGTGGTTGCATGCGGGTGCCCATGCCGCCAACAAGAAGAATTGCAGATCTACAAGAAGCCATTTATTTGCCTGCAGAGCGTGTGAGGCGATCTGCCGCTGTTGCGATCTCTTCATCAGTCGCAGTGAGGGCGATGCGGATATGGTGGGATCCGGCTTCGCCATAGAAGTGGCCAGGGGTTGCCAAGATGCCGAATTGGGCAAGCCAGGTGACGCTATCCCAATCAGATTCACCGCGGGTAGCCCACAAGTAGAGACCAGCTTCGGTGTGATCAATCCGGAAACCTTGTGACTCGAGTGCGGCCTGAAGTACACCTCGGCGTGCGCGATATCGCGCGGCTTGTTGATCTACATGCTCTTCATCAGCGAGTGCAACTGTCATCGCCCGCTGAACAGGAAGCGGGACCATCATTCCGGCGTGTTTACGTACTTCCAAAAGTCGTGCAATGAGTGCACTATCGCCCACAACAAAGGCCGCGCGGTATCCAGCCAAGTTAGAACGCTTAGAAAGTGAGTGAACTGCAAGGAGATTTCTATTATCGCCATCGGCTACTTCAAAGATCGAAGTTGGTTTTACATCGCTTGCTGGAAAACTTAAGTAGCACTCATCACTTGCAATCACAGTGCCAGTTCGTCGTGAGTAATCAACAACTGCGCGAAGTTCGGCAGCGCTATGTACTCTACCGGTTGGATTTGATGGTGAGTTGACCCAGGCAAGATCTGCGGCAGGCCAAGAGGCGGCATCAAGTGGCACGCTCTGGTGATCAGCGCCAGCCATAATCGCACCGACTAAATATGTTGGATAGGCGATCTCTGGATAGAGCACCTTCTTCGACTCCAACAAGGTGGGTAGCCAGGCAACGAGTTCTTTTGAGCCAATGGTTGGAAGGAGATCAAAGTCACCGGTGATACCAAGGCGTTCTGTCGACCACTTCTTCAGCGCATCGCGAAGTGCTGCGGTTCCGGTCGTGACGGGATAACGTGGTGAATTCGCAGCAGCAATAAACTCTTCCTGAATAAATGCAGGAGTTGGATCAACCGGGGTTCCTTGCGAGAGATCGATAAAACTTTCAGGATGAGATTTCGCTATCGCTCCGATTGGAGCGAGCGCATCCCAAGGAAAATCTGGAAGTTTCAGAGTTACTCAGCTTTTGCTGGACGCTCGGCGATCGATGGGTGGTCGCTATTTGTGAGGCCGACCTTGCTTGCTCCGCCAGGTGAACCGAGCTCAACGAAGAACTCACCGTTTACTGCGCCGAATTGCTTCCACTGTGATGGGACATCATCTTCGTAGTAGATCGCTTCGACTGGGCAGACCGGTTCGCAGGCGCCGCAGTCAACGCATTCATCAGGCTGGATGTAGAGCATGCGGTTACCCTCGTAAATGCAATCGACTGGGCACTCCTCGATGCAGGACTTATCTTTCACATCGACGCATGGCTCGGCAATTACATATGTCACGCTGGGCTCCTTTTACTCCGGTTAATCTGGTCTAGCTCTATTGGTACCGCTGATGGGGTGAATCTTATGCCAAGAACGCCCAGAGGGTAGAGAATTACCCCATGAGCGGACGCACCCCACCAGATCTGCCCGGTGAACCCGAGCAAGGTCAACGGGCGAGCATCCGCCTCTTCGAACCCGAGGGTGGCTTTCGGGACCTGCTTGGCACACTTGAGAGTCCCACAACTATTCGCAAGAAGGATGGATCGCTCGTGACCTTTGACCCCAATCGCATCTTCGTCTGGAAGATCGTGCCCGGGCAATGATCACTACCCCGCTCTCACTATTTGATACGCGCGCTAGAACGCTGATGCCAGTAACGATCAGCAATGATCGCTTCGCTCGCATCTACAGCTGTGGTCCTACTGTTTATCGCGATGCCCACGTTGGCAATCTCCGAACCTTCTTGCTCTCTGACCTGATCCTGCGCACACTTCGATTAGCTGGGTACGAGAGTCGCCTCATTCAAAATATTACTGATGTGGGCCATATGTCTGAGGACCTGCACGAAGACAAGATGCTCGCCGAGTCAGCAAAGCGCAAGCTTGATCCATATGCAATCGCTCGCGAATATGAAGATCGCTTTCATAAGGACCTCGCTCTTCTTGGTATCCAACCTGCAGCTGCTTATCCGCGTGCAAGTGAATCTATCGAGATGATGCAGGCGCTCATCACAAAACTCATTGAACAAGGCAGCGCGTATGTTGGTGACGACTCCTCTGTCTACTTTGCTGCGCAATCTTTCCCAAGTTACGGCGAGATCAGCGGTAATCGGTTAGATGCACTTCAGCCAGGACATCGCTACGAATATACCGATGAAGGCGCCAAACGCTTCCACGCAGATTGGGCGCTCTGGAAAGCAGCCGGAAACCGAACCGAGATGATCTGGGATGCGCCGTGGGGAGCAGGATTCCCGGGTTGGCATATTGAATGTTCTGCCATGTCACTGCACTTCTTAGATGGCTTCGTCGATCTTCACCTTGGTGGCATCGATCTACGTTTCCCGCACCACGAGAATGAACGTGCACAATCCAATGCCGCTGCTGGTTATGAAGTTGTCGCGCAATGGGTCCATGGTGAGCACCTCCTCTTTGAAGGTCGCAAGATGTCGAAGAGTGCTGGCAATGTTGTACTTGTCTCCGATCTTGTAGCTCGAGGTTTGGATCCGCTCGCACTGCGTCTCTGCTTCCTTGAGAATCGCTATCGCAGCCAGATCGATCTCACCTGGGATGCGTTGACCGCCGCCGATGCGACCATAACTCGCTGGCGTAAAAAGCTAAAGGACTGGGGAGCAAGTACTCAATCGCCTGACGCTGTGGCGGTTATTGAATCGCTTACTGCCATGTTGATGAACGATCTCTCAACTGTTGAAGTAGCGGTAGAACTGCGTCGGATCGAACGCGATGAATCACTTGCACCAGGTGTGCGCGCAGCAATCTTTAGAGCGATGGATAACGTCTTTGCCCTTGACCTAGATCGGGTGGATGTCGAGATCTCTCTTACAGATGAACAATCCCGATTACTTACCGAACGAGCAGCAGCTCGCGCAGCGAAAGATTTCGCACGAAGTGACGCATTACGTGAAGAACTCTTAATTTTGAAGATCGCAGTAAAGGATGGCCCGGCCGGGCAGAGTTACGAGGTTATTGCCTAGTTACTCGGAGATGCCTGCAAAGAGATCCTGCTCCCAACCTTCTGGAGTGAGATCACCTGACTTCTCACCTTTCACCAAGGTGTAGTACTCATAACCCCAGACATTGAGTCCGACATTGTTAGAGAGTGCAAAGAACGGACCATCGAGTGCGATCTGAGTTGGATGAGATGCCATCGCCTTCATCTTCTGATCAACGAATGTGCTTGCATCAATTGCGGTTGTTACAACATCATCGGGCTTAGCGAAGGGAAGCTCATCTGCGTTATCTACACCCATGAAATCTGATCCAGCCGCCTTCATCGCATCAATTCCCTTTTGAATCACCGAACGCGGCATTGTGTTCCAATAGATCTTCTCAATATTCCATTCAGACTCAACCAACTCTGCTGCGCGCATCGCGACTCGATGGGCCTGAATATGGTCTGGGTGGCCATAGCCACCAAAATCATCATAAGTAACAAGGACTTGTGGTTTTACTTCGAGAATAATCTGGACGAGTTCGCGCGCTGCGCTATCGAGATCTGCCTGCCAGAAGACATCAGGGCGATCATTGGGTGGCGTTCCCATCATTCCGCTATCGCGATAACGGTGGTCAGGGGCTCCTAAGAAGCGATGGTCTGTGACTCCGAGGGCTGCCATCGCGTTTGCAAGCTCTACCTCTCGGATCGGCGCCAAGCCATCTTCCTTATCGGCTGCTAAATGTGCGAGTTCTGGAACGAGGATCTCGCCCTCTTCACCACGGGTACAGGTGACCAAAGTGACGTTATAGCCAGCTGCGGCATACATCGCCATTGTGGCGCCATTGTTGATGGTCTCATCATCGGGATGGGCGTGAACGAGTAGCAGGCTCTTGGTGCTTTTAGGCGTCATAGGGAGAGGATAACAACTCTCCACGATTTCCTTTATCCTTCAACCATGACCACAGATCTCAAGGGCAGACTTCCTCGCGACGAACGCAGAGCGCAATTACTTGCAGCAGCACTCGAAGTCTTTACGCAGGCTGGTTACCACTCGGCGGCGATGGATGAGATCGCTGATCGCGCCAATGTAAGTAAGCCGGTCTTGTACCAACACTTCCCTTCCAAGCTCGATCTCTATCTTGCCGTTCTCGATCTCCACATCGACTCACTCGTCTTTGAGATTCAGAAGTCAGTCGCATCGCGCACTGATAACTGGGAGCGCGTTCAGGCGACAACCGCTGCCTACTTTGATTTCATTAATTTAGAAGGCGAAGCATTCCGCCTGCTCTTCGAGAGCGATATGAGTGTCGAACCTCAGGTTCGCCAGCGCCTCACACGTATGACCTATGACTGTGCTGCAGCGTTCTCTGCCGTTATCTCCATTGATACTGGTCTTCCGAAAGAGGCATCCATGATGCTCGCCGTAGGAATCATCGGAAATGTGCAATCAGCTGCACGTCACTGGTTAGAGCGCGACGGCAAGATCGACCGTGATAACGCGGTAAAGCTCGTAGCAAATCAGATCTGGCGCGGTATCGGCGGCTTCCCAAAGCAGAGTCAGTAATTTCAGGTTAAGGTTAGGTTATGGCTAAAGAGAATAAGACAACGACAGATCTTCGTATTGGCATCGCTGACACTGGCGTCGACCTCATGTACGAGATTGATCATTCGATCGATAAGGTCGTAGCCAAGGTTCAGGAAGCGCTCGACTCTGGTAAAGCGCTATCACTCACTGATACCAAGGGCCGTCAGATCCTTATTCCGCACGGCAAGATCGCCTATGTCGAGGCTGGCAATGCCGCAGACCGTAAGGTCGGTTTTACGACCTTATAGTTCTACAGCTCGGCCATTCGCCTTATCTTCCGCGATAATTTCGCGAAGCGCTTGGACTGAAGTCTGCAAGAGAATATCCAGTGGTGGCATCGGATCAACGCCATGAACCATCATCACGCCACCTGCGCGAACGCGAAGCATGGATGCGATCACAAAGAGAGCTGACGCCTCCATCTCAGAACAGAGCGCTCCACCAATCTCCCACGCCTTCCAGCGATTGAGAAGATCTGGCCCAACGCCCATGCGCTCTGGCTCATGCTGACCATAGAACGAATCCTTTGATTGCGTAATTCCGGTGCGGTACTTCGCGCCTGTCTTCTTGGCAGCGCGTTGAAGCGCAAGGACAAGATCGATATCTGCAATCGCTGGAAATTCAATCGGCATGTAGTGCAGTGATGTACCTTCATCACGGATCGCCGCGTTAATGATTGCGAGCTCACCAGATTTAATATCTTTCTGAATATGTCCAGATGTGCCAACTCTAATAAAGGTATCGGCGCCAACAAGGACGAGTTCTTCAATCGCGATTGCCGCTGAAGGGCAGCCAATTCCAGTTGAAGTCACAGATACCTTCACACCATCTAAGGTTCCGGTATAGGTGTTGTACTCGCGGTTCTGTGTGACATGTACAGGATTATCGAAGAGCGCTGCAATTGCTTCGCATCGACCAGGGTCGCCTGGGAGCAGAACATACTTACCAACATCACCGCGCTTGAGGTTGACGTGATATTGCTTGCCGTCAGCTGTCTCCATTGTTATCTCCTTTGATTAACTCGCGTACTCCACCGATCGCAGTTTCGATCAGAGAGTCCAAACCTTTAAAGTCACCATCAGCCCACATCACCATGATGCCTCCTGCTCTCACGCCAAGTATGGAAGCAACAACAAAGAGCGTTGAGGACTCCATCTCAGAGCAGATAGCGCCGCCTATTTCCCACGCCTTCCAGCGCTTCAACAATCGATCTGGCACGCCAGATCGCTCGGGCTCTACTTCGCCGTAGAAGGAGTCCTTCGACTGCGTTATTCCTAGGCGAAATGGGGTCTTGGATGCCGCAGCCGCTCTGCGTAGCGCCTGCACAATCTCAAGATTGGCCACTGCCGGAAACTCGGCTGGCATGTAATGAAGAGAGGTTCCCTCATCTCTAATCGCCCCGGTAATAATCGCAAGTTCATCACTCTTGGTACCAGGTTGGATCGCGCCAGAGGTACCAACTCGAATAAAGGTATCAGCGCCAACTCGGACCAACTCTTCGAGCGCAATTGCTGCTGATGGGCAGCCAATTCCAGTTGAGGTAACCGAGACTTTCACGCCATCTAAGAAGCCGGTATAGGTCACATACTCACGGTTTGTCGCGATGTGTTTGGCATTATCGAGATGGCGTGCGATAACTTCTACTCGACCAGGATCGCCCGGCATCAATACATATCGACCAACATCTCCTGCTTCTAACTGAATATGGTGCTGCTTAGTCATAGCTGCTCCATTCGTTCGATGAAGAAATCCATAAAGCCATCGACATTAACTTCCATAGCGACCTTACAATTCGCAGCCTTGCCAAGGACCTTGTAGTGATCGACCGAGGTCTTTGCCTTGGTGAATTCACCTTTGAGTTCAATGCGCATGTAGTAATCGCGTAAGGTCACAAGGTCTGGTCGAATCAAGATAGCAGCAGCAAGTGGATCGTTGATAGCGCACCCATCAATATCTTGATACTCATCATGGAACTCCATATAGAAGCGGGTTGAGTCCTCAATAAACTTAGCAACATCTGGCTTTACCTTCGAGAGTCGAGCTACGTGTGATTTAGTGAAGAGGCACTGATAGGTGACATCGAGAGGAACAATGGTGAGATCAAAGCCGGCCCGCAAGACGATATCGAAGGCCTCGGGATCGCAGAAGACGTTGAATTCTGAGTCTGGTGTCATATTGCCTGGGGCGTGAACGACGCCTCCCATCACGACCACACGACCGATAAGGCCGATAATCGATGGGTCTTTATGGATAGCGAGAGCAATATTGGTCAGAGGTCCGATCGCAAGAATGGTGATCTCATGCGGATATTGGTGCACTAGATCAATAATGGTTTCGACTGCGCCCTTCTCGCTCTCCTTGCCCTTGGCTTCTGGCAGGACTGCATAACCAAGTCCGCCATCGCCGTGGGTCTCTTCCGCCACAGTCAGGCTCTTCACCAATGGAGCACTTGCACCTCGTGCAACTGGCACACCTTGCAAACCCGCCAAATCAACGAGGCGTAGAGCATTGCCAAGACACTTCTCAACTGTGGTGTTGCCGTGCGTTACGGTGATTGCCTCAAGTGAGATTTCAGGGGATGCACCAAGCAAGAGAAAGGCGAGGGCATCATCGATTCCTGGATCAGTATCTAAAATAACTCGCATCGCCATAGTTAATTCTCTACCTTCTCGCCACGGATACCGATGATTGAGACCACGAATGCCAGGACGGTTGCACCCAGCATAAAGTCGAATCCATGCCACCCACCAAAGTGAGAGACAAGTACTCCACTCAGAGAAGCACCAATTGTAATTCCCATAGAGATCGAAGCGCCGAGAAGTGAGAAGGCCTCATTAAGGCGATGAATCGGCACTAGCTCTTTCAATCGGTGATTTGCGGAGATCAATGCCGGAGCAATTGCAACGCCAGCGATAATCAACCAGAGAATAATCGTGTGATAACTATGGAAGATCACCAGACCAGATGTACCCAATGACATCACGAGTAGAGATGCGGTGAGGCGTTTCGCAGAAGAGATCTTCCAATGAATAAATCCGAATGCAAATCCTGCGACAGTGCTACCGATTGGATTGAGTCCAACCCAGAGGCCACCCTCTGCAGCACGTCCACCCTCACGGGCAACGGCCAAGATCACAACGTATTGCGCGCCAAAGGTGATTCCGATACAGACCATAGTTGCAAGGAGTGGCTTTACATATGGAATCTTCAATAATCCGCCGTGCTTACCCTCTGGCTGTACATGGCCCTCATGATCTGTACTCGTGAGCGATAGCCCAAAGCCCGCAATTAAGAGGAAGATCATCGCGCCAATCAATGGCGATCGAGATCCGTGCCAAGCGAAGAGGAATCCCGCAAGTGCTGGTCCAACCACAAATGCCGTCTCATCAAGTACCGACTCCAAGGAGAGTGCCGCACCAAGTTCACGATCATCTGTAAGAGAGCGACTCCATCGAGTGCGGGTATAACTTCCAAAGTTCGGGAAGGTGGCGCCAGCGAGTGCTGCACTCACCAAGAGTGCTGGAGTGTGATGCACCCCGATGGTCAGAATTGCAGTAATCGCAAAAGCATTGAGCACCGTGATCGGAATCAGGACCTTTCGAGTTCCCTTCACATCCGCTAACTTTCCAATCCGCGGGCCAACAAATGCGCCAGCGAGCGTGTAGCAAGCAGAAGCTAAGCCAGCGAGAGCAAATGAGTTGCGAACAGATGAGATGAGGAAGACAAGACCCACGGTATTCATCGCCAATGGCAGGCGACCTAAAATGCCAAAGCCGAAGGTTGAAAACGAATGGTCTTTCTTTACAACGTTCTTATATGCGGTCAGCATTCACGCAGTGATCTACTTCTCTTCATACCAGGCCTTTAAGATCTCAAAGGCTTTTTCGAAGTTATCTACCAAGGCTCCGCGATCTTCAATACATCCTCGAACGAAGAGGTTGATTCCTTTTCCATCGATCATCTTGCGATCACGAATGACGCGAGTATCAGTGACCAGCCCGACGATTCCCTTCTTTGAAGGATCTGTGCTCATGGCGCTCCAGAAGATACCGATCTCCACGGCAGTTCCATCATCAACCATTGGGCCATCGAGCAGTGCAAGAACCGCATCTGCACCAAGCACGGCGGCAGAATCAACATCGAAGATGAAGGCTGGTGTCACTGGATCAGGCAGTGGAATCTCATGAGGTACAAAGACCTCCATACCGGCGCCGCGCAACTTGGCTGCGCATTCATCGATAAAGGAGCGTTCGTAAGGCGTGAAGAGTGGACCTGCAAAGTAGATCTTCATTAGTACATAACCGTTCTCGTTAAATGGTGCGGCCAATGTGTTGCGTGATAGGCCTTCCATAATCTGAAATCAACTTGAGGCATGAGCAATGGCTCTAGACCAACGCGTCTGGCATTAACCTCTTCGGTAAGCCGTGCGATCGCGTAAATAGAGTTTGCACGAATTTCGACTTCAGCGGCGCTATCGCGAGGTACCTCGGTGAGTGAATTAATCTGCGCCTCAAGTTCTGGCGCATACTCAAAGATTCCCATGACGCGAAGTCCCACTGGGACTATGTAATCCGCGAAGGCCGTCAACAAATGTGCATCTTCTAACGCCCAAGCCTTACGTGGCATGAGTGCGAGGTGGAGCCCCCAAATGCCGAGCTGTGGCAGCTTATAGAGCTGGATTGTTGAACCGTGATATTCAGAGACATCGGCGAAGCGAGGGAACTCTGTGGTCAAGCGTTCGAGGATGCCATTGCCATCTGCATAGAGGCGAGGGGCGCACGATCTCACGAAGTTATGCCACTTACCCTCATACTTCGAGACCAGTACTTCTCCAACCTCGTTGAAGATCTTTACTCGCTCATCGAGCATCGGCATCTCAATCGTGCCTTGGAAGACCTGCTCGAGATCGGCGCGGACCATCTTCGCTTGATAAGCACCATCGAAGAACGGAATGCCCTCAGCAACTGCGCGATGCAGGTTTGCCATCATCGCTTCTGAGTCGCTGTAACGACGACCGTTGTAATCAGTCTCGTACTTAATACCAGTATCGAAATTTGTGAATGCGAAGTTCATCGTATTCACCGTGAGAGTGAGATCCATCAGGAAATCTGGATCATCACCAAAGTTGAAGAGCGATGAGCCGTCAGGCTTACCAAACTCTTCATATGCCATCCATGAAGCGACCTCTGCGATCTTCGCTTCGTTGACCTTTATGAGCGTCGAATTTTTAACGACGGGGTCAAGACTCTTGAGAACTTTAGATTCCCAAAAATCTAAAGGTGGCATTGGTTATCCTTCCTCTCCCTTTCGGTACGGAGCGCCAGCCATAGCTGGTGGCCGCAATCGTTGTGATAGAAACGCAAGTACCAGAATCGTCGTTAAGTTAGGGAAGAAGGTCACGAACTCATCTGGAACGGTCTTATTGATCATGTAATAGGCAAGGACCAATACGGCGATCAAAATTCCGGTGATGAATCCCTTCCAATCCTTCTTACGAAGTTTGGTGAGGCCATAGACACCTGCCAAGACAATCACTACGAGCAGTAGCGCGTGCACCGAAGTTGATTGACGTACGCGAAGTGCATCGGTGAGACCGAAGAGAACGGATCCACCGAGAACACCGACAGGAGTCCAGTTACCGAAGATCACCGCGGCAAGACCGATATAACCGCGACCAGCAGTCTGGCCTTCTAAGTAGTTACCAGTCGAGACGATGGAGATATATGCACCACCCAAACCAGCCAAGGCGCCCGATACTGCCATCGCGATAAAGCGAGTGCGATAAACGTTCACACCAAGTGACTCAGCTGCAACTGGGTTCTCACCACAGAAGCGCATACGAAGTCCAAAACGAGTCTTCCAGAGAATCCAGGCGGTAATTGGAAGCGCTAAGAACATTACAAGCGAGGCCCAATTGATCTTTGTGACTAGACCAGCAGATACACCTGCGATATCTGAGATCACGAGAATATGTTTATGAGCCAATGTTGTCAGGAGCGGACTTAAACCTGGAACTGTAAATGATCCAGTCGAAGATACTTGAGGCGAGATATTTACATCTCCGCCTTTGCCGATGAAGAAGACGCCAGAGAGGAATCGGGCAGTGCCGGCGCCGAGCAAGTTGATTGCAAGACCAGAGACCGCTTGGTCAATTCCTACGCGAACAGTGAGGAATGCATGGAGCAAGCCTGCGATTGCGCCGCCAACAGCTCCGGCAAAGATGCCCACCCACGGTCCATAGAGGAATCCGAACCACGCACCAAACCAGGTGCCAAGGATCATCATGCCCTCAAGGCCGATATTGATAACACCTGAACGTTCAGCCCAAAGTCCGCCAAGCCCAGCCATCAAGATTGGGATTGTGAAACGAATCGTCGCACCTGTTGCACCTGGAGATGTGATGTCATCAACGCCAGTGAACTGACGAATCAACGAAATTAAAATAATGATGGCTGCAACGGTGAGCATCATCCGCGATGGCGAAGTGATGATCTTCCAGAGGCGATTACCTTTTAGGGTACTCATTACTTATCCCCCTTCTGGCCGACTTCGACTCGTGGTGCATCAGCAGCTCCAACCAGACGTTGCTGTTGACGACGAGTAATTCGCTTTACAACTTCATAGGCAGTCACGGTCGCAAGAATGATCGTTCCTTGCATCATCATCACAATCTCTTTTGGCACACCTTCAAGATCAAGCGCTGGTGCTGCTTGTTCAAGGAATGACCAGAAGAAGGCGGCGATCGCAATACCGATTGGGTTGCTTCGCCCTAATAGCGCAAGTGCTAATCCAGTAAGAGCGTAGCCAGTTGGAAAGGCGAGGCTGTAAGTGTGGGTATTACACAAGAGCTCACCCATACCGGTGAGGCCAGCAATACCGCCAGAGAGCGCCATCGTGATGAAGACCATCCGAGGTGCGTTCACACCACTTGCACGAGCTGCTCTAAAGGACATTCCGGTCGCACGAAGATTAAAGCCAAAGACGCTCTTATTAAGAACGATCCAGTAAAGAATTCCAACCGCAATGGCAACAAGGCCAAAGCTATAGAGCTCGCCGCCAAAGATATGGAAGGTTGGCAATGAGCCCGAACTTGGGATCAAAGGTGTTGAAAGGTTATCCGAGCTCTTGCCCTTGAGACCAAGGCGACTTGGTTGAAGCAAGTAGATGATGAGACCTGATGCAATGGTGTTGAGCATGATGTTGGAGATAACTTCAGAGATATTGCGCTTCACCTTGAGATAACCAGAGATCGATGCCCAAAGTGCACCAACCACCATGCCAGTAAGAATAATAAGTGGGACTTCAAGATAGGAAGGAAGGTGGGTTGCGCCACCTACGACTGCTGCCATGAAGATCGCAAGGCGATACTGGCCATCAATACCGATGTTGAAGAGCAACATTTTGAAACCAATTGCTGCCGCTACACCAGCTAGGTAGTAGGCAACTGTCTGGTTGAGTTCGGCGACGATGTTGTCAGATTGACTTCCATAGGTTGCGATTAACTGGAAGGTTGAGAGTGGATTTGCGCCTTTAAAGAGCAAGATGATGGAGACGAAGATCAAGGTAAAGAGAATCGCAGCGACTGGTGCCGCAAGTGCCCAGAAGAGTTTGTTCAACTTTTTCATGCGATCTTCTCTCCTGTCATTGCCAATCCCAGTTGTTCTGGAGTGGTTGTTCTCGGATCCAGATAATCGACGATCGTTCCGCGGAAGATCACTGCAATCCGATCTGAAAGCTTGAAGAGTTCATCTAGGTCAGCCGAGACGAGCAGAACACCAGTGCCATTAAGTCTTGCTTCAATAATGTGGTCCCAGATGATCGCTTGTGCGCCAACATCAACGCCACGTGTTGGTTGAGCAGCGATTAACATCTTTGGATCACCTGACATCTCACGACCCACAATAAATTTCTGTTGGTTTCCACCGGAGAGCGCGCTCGCCATCACATTGTTACTTGGCGTACGAACATCGAACTCTTCAATGATGCGCTCAGAATCTTTCTTCGCAGCGCCCTTATCGATCCAGAGGCCATTGGACATTGGCTTCGTCTCTTGGTGCCCGAGGATGCGGTTCTCCCAAAGTGGTGCAGCCATCAAGAGGCCATCGCGCTGACGATCTTGCGGGATATACCCAACGCCGTGGTCGCGGATCTCACGCAATGAACTCACGTTGGTATCAAGCCCAACAGTGTGAACGCTGCCAGAGCTTGGCTTCTCAAGTCCCATGATCATTTCAATGAGTTCGTCTTGACCATTTCCTTCAACGCCTGCAAGGCCAAGAATTTCACCAGCGTGGATCTCAAGATTGATACTGTGAAGGAATTCGCGGCCAGTACGGTCATTGAGGCTCGCATCCTTTACGACCAGGACCTTCTCTTCACGTGGCTTTGTGGTTGCTGGACGTGGCGCAGGAAGTTCGCCGCCGATCATGTACTCGGCTAGCTCCTTCTTGTTCGTCTTGCTTGGGACGAGTTCAGCAACAGTTGTTCCTCGGCGCATTACAGAGATGCTGTCCGCAATCGCCATTACTTCATCGAGCTTGTGTGAGATAAAGATAATCGTCAGACCATTTGCAGTGAGGACCTTTAAGTTCTTAAAGAGCTCATCAACCTCTTGTGGCACAAGCACCGCAGTTGGTTCATCGAGGATCAAGATCTTCGCACCGCGGAAGAGGACCTTTGCGATCTCTACGCGCTGGCGAAAACCAACACCAAGATCTGCAACGAGATCATCCGGGTTAATATCGAGTCCGTAGGTCTTAATAATATTTTCAAGGTTTTCACGGGCTTTGGCATAGTCCACAACGACCTTTGCCTTCATTGGCTCACTGCCTAGAACGATATTTTCAAGGACGGTGGCGTTATCTGCCAACATAAAGTGTTGGTGCACCATGCCGATACCAAGTCCAATGGCATCTTGAGGCGACTTAATAGTGACGGGGCTTTCAAAGATAGAGATTGTGCCTGAATCCGGCTTCACCATGCCATAAAGGATCTTCATCAGCGTTGACTTACCAGCGCCATTTTCACCGATGATGGCGTGAATATTGCCCTTTTCGATGGTGATATCAACATCGTGATTTGCGACGACGCCAGGGTAATTCTTCTCAATACCCATTAATTCAATTGCGAGAGACACGGTAAGGCCCTTTCATCTTTGAAAGTATGAAAACTCGAGGTATCACATCTGCTAATGAAGTGTGGTGGCCTTCAGGTTTCCCTGAAGACCACCACTCTTTACTTCTTATTTCTTTACTATTGCTAGATCGAACGAATTAACCCTGTGGAAGGGTTACCTTCTTTGGATCTGTTGGAACAACAATCGCACCTGAAGCAAGTGAGTACTTGATTGTGTTCAACTTAGCGATAGTCGCCTTTGAGAGGTAGTTTCCAGTAGTTGTGAAACCAACTCCGCCATTAGATGCATCAAAGTAATGAGCACCTGGTGTGAAGGTGTTGCCAACGACATCGTTCAAGAATGAAGCGACGCCTGCGTCAACGTTCTTCAGTGCTGAAGTCAAGATAACTGACTTGTACTTAGCATTTGATGGGAATAGAGCTTCGTCAGCATCTACACCGATTGACCAATGACCCTTACCGAGTTCAAAGGCTGCCTTGTGTGCGCCCTGACCGGTTGAACCAGCTGCTGAGTAAACAACGTCTGCACCGTTCTGGAACATACCAAGAGCTGCTTCATGTCCCTTATCAGGAGCATTGAATCCGCTGAAATCAGGTGGGTTAGATGCATATGTTGACTGGTACTTGATCTTTGGATTGACCTTGTAGACGCCAGCCTTGAATCCAGCTTCGAAAGCCTGGATCAAAGGAATGTTTACGCCACCAATGAAGCCGACGCTATTTGTCTTTGTTGTGAGAGCTGCTGCCATTCCGACGAGGTATGAACCTTCTTCGGCGTGGAAGAGGAGGCCCTCAACGTTTGGTGCATCGAAGCTGTCATCAACAAGTGAGAACTTAACTGTTGGGTTAGCTGCTGCAACAATCTTAAGTGCAGGTGTGTATGAGTAACCAACAACAACGATTGGGTTGCAACCGGCCTTTACGAGGAGCTTGAGGCGCTGTGCACGTGAAGCATCTGTATCTCCGCCATTACCCTGGAGATCCTTTTCAGTCCAACCTGGGTGGGTCTTCGCGAAGGTCTTGAAACCAATGTAAGCGAGCTGGTTAAAACCTGGTTGCTCTTTTCCACCAAGATCGAAGGCAATACCTACCATCTTTGATGCAGCTGAAGCAGCTGGTCCAGTAAGTGATACAACAGAAAGAGCTAAGCCTGCAGCAACTGCGCCAGCCAATGCTCTTCCTAGAGTTTTCTTCTGCATTAGATCATTCTCCTTATGTTAAGAGGGATCACTCAATGTCTCCATGATCAATGGAAAGTTCGTGAATACCGTCTACTTTGACCAGGGTGGGCTTGGGCAGATCGATTGCACCGAGCCTAAGTCAAGAGTAGATTTGTGTCTAGTCATTCCCCTAAGTAATAAGTAACAATATTATTAAGAGAATTTTCCAAAATTGACCATGAAGTGGGGCCAGATGAGCGCTGTACATCAACCACAAATCGTTGTTGTGGGAAGCACCATGACTGACATGGTCACCTATGCCCAGAGAATTCCAGAACGAGGACAGACACTTCTGGCAGATAGTTTTGTTATTGGCTTCGGCGGAAAAGGCGCGAACCAGGCAACCATGGCCCGCAGATTTGGCATCAAAGTTGCCATGGTCAATACGCTGGGCGATGATCTCTTTGGAGACAGTACTCTCAAGAATTTTGAATCTCAAGGAATCAATACTGAATTTATTCGGCGCGCCCCTGGCCCAAGTGGCGTCGCCCCGATCTGGGTCGAGCCTGATGGCACCAACCGAATCTTGATCGTCCCGGGTGCAAATAATCTGATGACCGAGGAGCAGTCTCAATCTGCCATTGAGGGTTTGGGCGAGATCTCAGTCGTTGTGGGTCAGCTTGAGATTCCACAGAACGTCACCGCTGCGGCCTTCAAAGCTGCCCAGGCCAAAGGGATCCCAACCATCCTCAACCCAGCGCCTTATTCGCCTATTACGCCAGAGCTCTTGGCGGTCAGCGATTGGGTAATGCCAAACGAGAGTGAGTTCGCAGCGATGCATCCGGAAGGTTTAGCTCCTACCTCTGATGCCATCATCGCAGAGCTCGCATCTCGACTTAATACTCGCTTCGCTGTCACCTTGGGCGAGGCCGGAGCTGCCTTCACGACAACCGATGGCACCGTGATTCGAGTATCTGCCCCTAAAGTCACGGCTATCGACACCACTGGGGCCGGAGATGCACTCGTCGGATCCTTTGCAGTCGGATTAGCCCTCGGCCTGACAGATGAGGCAGCGATCAAGCTCGGTTGTCTCTGCGCCACCGATAGCGTCACCCGATTGGGTACTCAGGCCTCCTATCCATCACCAGAGCGAGTCCAAGAGTTGCTCCAGCAACTCTGAGCCTGCTGACCAAGATAAAGTAGGCAAATGGCCTCAGATTCCAGTTTCGATATCGTCTCCAAGATCGATGAGATGGAGGTCGATAACGCCTTCAATCAAGCAGAGCGCGAGATCGATACCCGCTTCGACTTCAAAAATACCGGTACCAAGCTCGAGAAGAGCACCGGGAAGATCAATATTGAAGCTGATACCGAAGAGAAGGCAAAGGCCGCTCTCGAAGTCTTGAAGGATAAATTAGTAAAGCGTGGTGTCTCGCTGAAGCATCTCGATGCCGGTACCCCACAACTCAGTGGCAAGGTCTACAAGATCGCCTGCACTCTCAAGGAGGGCATCTCGACCGAGAATGCGAAGAAGATTGCCAAGCTACTTCGCGATGAAGGCCCTAAGTCACTTAAGACTCAGATTCAAGGAGATGAACTTCGCGTCACAAGTAAGAGCCGCGATGACCTGCAAATTGCAATTGCCATGGTGAAAGATCATCCATGGGAGTTTGCAGTTCAATTCACTAATTACCGCTAACTGGTTACTCCTCACTCAATGAAGAGTTACAAACTCGGTCTCATCTTTGGCGTCAGCGCATATTCTATTTGGGGGCTATTCCCTCTCTATTGGCCACTCCTCAAGCCATCCGGCTCGATTGAGATTGTCGCAAATAGATCTGTATGGACTCTTCTCGTCTGCCTGATTGCTCTTGCTGTATCGCATCAACTTCAATCCACGATTGCGTTGATGAAAAATGTAATCGTCACACTTAAATTGGCGCTGACCTCGCTCCTTATCTCAATTAACTGGCTTGTCTATATCTGGGGCGTAAACCACAACCACGTGGTCGAGTGCGCGCTTGGGTATTACATCAACCCCCTCATCATCATCGCCTTCGGAGTTCTCTTACTAAAAGAGAAGATGCGCAAGCTCCAGTGGCTCTCAGTTGGCATCGCAGTTGTGGGAGTACTTGTCCTAACAATCGATTACGGCCGTCCACCATTGATCGCCTTCGCCTTGGCCCTATCGTGGGGCAGTTACGGGGTCATCAAGAAACAGTTAGCGATCCCCGCACTTCAAGGCCTTACGATTGAAACCCTGCTCTCGCTCCCCTTTTATGGTGGCTATCTTCTTCTCTTGGTAAAGCAAGGGGACTCACATTTTGGTCATGGCCTTGGACTTACGCTCTTACTTATTGGGGCTGGAGTTGTGACTGCGATTCCACTCTTACTCTTCAACGGCTCAGGCAATCGCCTGCCATTCACAATTATTGGGTTACTTCAGTACATAACGCCAACGTTGCAATTCTTAATTGGAGTGGTTGTTCGTCACGAGAAGATGTCGACTGCAAGTTGGGTTGGATTCTTTATTATCTGGGGCGCACTCATCACCCTTGGAATTGATTTGGTTAGGTCAAGCGCTCCGAGTAATGATCGCATCGCAGAGGTTAAGTAGCGCATCTTTCGCTGGCCCTGCAGGTAGATCACCAATCTCAGCACGAGCTTGATCGGAGTAATCCTTAAGAATATTTCGGGCCTGATCCATCGCGCTATGAGTTCGGAGAGCTGTAATCGTTGATTGAACAACGCTCTCGTCGGTTATTGGCGCAGCGAGAATCGCACGAAGTTCGGCATCGGCTGGGTCGCTAGATTCCAGAATCGGAAGTGTGACGAGAGTTGGGACACCCTCACGAAGATCTGTTCCAGGAGTCTTTCCAGATTCTGCGCTCTCACTTGCGATATCGATAACGTCATCTGCCAATTGGAAGAGAGTTCCGATCAACTCGCCATATTTAGTCAGCTGTTCGGTCGTCTTCTCATCGCTGCCAGAGAGCATCGCTCCGAACCGAATACTGGTTGCGATCAATGAGCTCGTCTTTCCAGAGATCACTTGTAGATAATGATCAAGGAGTGAGAGGCCTTCACTCGAACCCTGGGTCTCAGTGATCTGCCCAATAACAAGTCGTTCAAAGGTAGTGGCTTGTAAGCGAACCGCTTCTGGGCCTAGGTCAGCCAAGAGCTGGGAAGCCTTTGCAAAGAGATAGTCACCGGTCAGAATTGCGACGGTATTCCCCCAGCGATTATTCGCGCTCTCAACTCCTCGTCGAAGTGGCGCTTCATCCATCACATCATCGTGATAGAGCGTCGCCAAGTGGGTTAATTCGCAGACAACGGCAGCTTCAACGATGCCAGGTGCGGCAGGGTTGCCAAATTGAGCGCCAAGAAGAGTAAGTAATGGACGTAACCGCTTTCCACCGGCCTCAACGAGGTGGCGTGAAGTCTCGATAACAAGTGGGTACTCGCCCTCGATATGCGAGCGAAGGAGCGCCTCAACTCGAGCCATATCGGCTGTTAAGGATGCCTCTAGAGCAGCATCAAGCTGCGGTATGCCTAAGGACATTAACGAAGGAAGGTAGCGAAGCTCTGCGCGCTATTGAGCAAGAGGGATGGGTACACACCTAGAAGGATAGTCACAATCACACTTGCTGCAAGTACAAATCTGACCTTCAATGATGGGATTGAGACGGTCACCACATCACTCTTTGGCTCAGTGAAGAAGAGAAGGATGATCACGCGCAGGTAGAAGAAGAGCGCGATCGCACTTGTAAGCACACCAAAGACGACAATCGTTGTGTTGCCACCTTCATAGGCGGCGGTGAAGATTGAGAACTTCGCAATAAATCCACTGGTGAGTGGAATTCCGCCAAAGCTCAGCAGGAAGAGGCAGAAAGCGCCAGCAATAAGTGGTGACTTCTTTCCAAGTCCAACCCAACGATTCATATCGGTGACTTCACCAGATGAATCGCGGACTAGCGTGACAACTGTGAATGCACCGAGTGTGGCAAAGCCATAGGCAACGAGATAGAAGAGTGCGGCCTTTAAGCCAGATTGATTGAGCGCTATAACGCCGATAAGCAAGAAGCCAGCGTGTGCGATCGAGGAGAATGCGAGTGTGCGCTTCACATCGCGTTGTGACATTGCCGCAATCGCACCGACCAACATCGTGATGATGCTGATAGCTGTGACTATTGGACGCCACTGAACGAGATCAGCAGAGAGTGCGACGTAAAAGATTCGAAGCATTGCACCGACTGCCGCGACCTTTGTACACGCCGCCATAAAACCGGTGATCGGAGTAGGTGCGCCTTGATAGACATCCGGAGTCCATGAATGGAATGGAACGGCGCCAATCTTGAAGAGCAAGCCGACCATGAGGAAGACAATTCCAAGAAGTAGGAAGATGTCATTTCCGCCATTGCCAACGATGGCCGCTGCGATTCCATTAAGAGTCAACGAACCTGAGTAGCCATAGAGGAAGGCGCTGCCAAAGAGGAAGAAGGCAGATGAATAAGCGCCCAATAAGAAGTACTTAAGAGCTGCTTCTTGCGACAAGAGCCGGCGACGACGAGAGAGTCCAGCCATCAAATAGAGCGGCAATGAAAGGATTTCGAGCGCTACGAAGAGCGTGATGAGATCGGTTGCTGCCGGGAAGAGCATCATGCCGCTAATAGCGAAGAGGGTCAGCGGGAAGACTTCGGTCTGACTCTTTCCATCTGAGTTCGCATTCGCTTCATCCTCAGATCCAGGGATCGCTGATGCCTGAGATACGAAGTTGCCGCGATCGGCGATCAAGAGAAGTGCAAAGAAGGCGAGAACAAGGATCGTTCCCTGCATGAAGACAGTTGCGCCATCGAAGGAGAATGAATCAATCGCCACAAGAGTTGATCTCTGATCGCGGACGAGCATGAGTTGCCCAAATGCGATGACGACAGTGACGAGCGCAACCCAGAGTTGAACGGTCGCACGCAGGCTCTTCTGTACGAAGGCTTCAACGCCTACTCCGATAAGTCCACCAGCTAAGAGAATGAGGATTGGTGCAAGGAGTGCATATTCCAGGTGAGGTGCGGTCAACATTACTTACCTGCCTTCGGAAGTGGATCTGAATAACCAGCTGCCTGCATCGTCTGATGTGAACTTGGATTAATCCAGTTCAAAACCGGCTTTGGGAAGAAGCCCATGAGGACCAGGATCGCAATAACTGGCGCGATCGCAATCTTTTCGCGCAGATTGAGATCAGTGAGGTTCTCATTGCCAGGTGTGGTTGGGCCATGAAGTGAACGCTGCACCGTGATCAAGACATAGAGCGCAGCAAGCACGATTCCGGTTGTACCGAAAATCGCTGCAACTGGATATCGCGTGAAGGTTCCGACAAGAACTAAGAACTCGCTAACAAAACTTGAGATACCAGGCAGCGCTAGCGCTGACATACCTGCGATAAAGAAGGACCAAGCCATTACTGGAGTGATGCGCTGTAGGCCACCGAAATCTTCGATCTGAGAAGAATTCCGACGAGCAACCATCCAGCCAGCAACTAAGAAGAGCGCTGCAGTCGAGAAGCCGTGGTTGACCATGTAGAGCGAAGCGCCAGAGATGCCTTGTGAGGTCATCGCGAAGATTCCAAGGACGATAAAGCCGAAGTGGCTAATCGAAGTGAAAGCGATGAGGCCATTGATATCGCGTTGACCGATTGCCAAGAAGGCACCGTAGAGGATCGAGATAATCGCAAGCACAATGATGACGGGCGTAAAGGTCTTCGTCGCATGTGGGAAGAGCGTGATACAGAATCGAATCATTCCGTAGGTGCCGACCTTGTCGAGGACGCCAAGGAGCAAGACTGAAGTCGCTGGAGTCGCAGACTTTGCAGCCCCTGGTAGCCAGGTATGGAACGGCCACAATGGCGCTTTAATCGCAAAGGCGATGAAGAAACCTAGGAAGAGGAAGTTCTCGGTCCCGGAATCGATCTGTAGCGTCGCAAGCTTTGCGAGTTCGAAGGTGCCACCGATCTGGTTGGTAGAGATGATGTAGATGCCGATGAGGGAGGCCAACATCAAGAGTCCACCGAAGAGCGAGTAGAGCAAGAACTTCATCGCTGCTTGAGCCCGCTCACCTCGACCATAACCACCAATAAGGAGGTAGACCGGGATCAGCATCGCTTCAAAGATGACGTAGAAGAGGAAGACATCGGTTGCGGCGAAGACTGCGATCATCGAACTCTCGAGCACCAACATCAAGACATAGAAGGTACGAACGCTCCAACGGCCGTTGTCAGCCTCTTTCCAACCGGCAAGAAAGACGATCGGAGTGAGAATCGTTGTCAGAAGAATAAGAACGAGAGCGAGGCCATCAATGCCAACCGCATAACGGATGCCAAAGTTTGAGATCCATGAATGGGACTCAACAAATTGCATTCCAGAATTATTTGCCTTGAAGCGGAAGGCGATAATCGCTGAAACAGCCAAAGTAACGAGTGAGAGTCCGAAGGCAACCTGCTTAATCAGCTGGGCGTTCTGCTTTGGCACTGCGTAGAGCAGTACCGCACCAATCAGTGGTGTGAGTTCGAGAATCGTTAGAAGGCTCATAGCGTTACCAACCAGATCGTTGCGAGAAGGGCGATCGTGCCAGCGGTCATTAAGAGCGCATAACTACGAACATAACCATTTTGAATCTTCTTGAGCGAGGTGGAGATGTAGGCGAGCGTCCAACCAACAGCGCGGACCATGCCATCGATAAATCCAAAGTCGGTCGCTACCAAAGTGCGAGTAATTGCTTGTCCTGGGAGAACCAAGAGATTGTGGTTGAGGTCATCTTGACCGAGGTCACGACGTGCAAAGCGAGTGAGTACTGATCCAGTTGGGGCTTCGACCGGAACGCTGCGTCCATATTTAACAATCGCAGTGAAGACTCCGAGGATTACAACTCCAAGTGCCAAGCTTGAGACAACAATTGGCTTCATTAACTCTTCGCCACCTTCAGCGTTTCCGGCATTGACGACAGGTGCGAGCCAATGAACGAGCGCACTCCCCTTGCTCAACAAGAAGCCAGAAGCAACCGATCCGACAGAGAGAAGGACCATTGGAATCCACATGAGCGATGGTGATTCATGCGGATGAGCCTTATCGTCCCAACGCTTACTACCCATAAAGGTGAGAACGAAGACGCGGGTCATATAGAAAGCGGTAATTGCAGCTCCGAGTAGCGCTGCTCCACCAAGAAGAATTCCACGAGTACCACCGGCATTAAAGGCAGTCTCAATGATCTTATCTTTCGAGTAGAAACCAGCGAATGGTGGAACACCAATGATCGCTAGATAACCAAGGCCAAAGGTAATTGCGGTGATCGGCATAACTTTGCCGAGACCACCATAACGGCGCATATTTACTTCATCATCCATGCCGTGCATGACTGAGCCGGCGCCAAGGAACATGCTCGCCTTAAAGAATCCGTGTGTGAGCAAGTGCATGATGGCAAAGGCGTATCCCACTGGTCCAAGTCCGGTTGCAAGAATCATGTAACCGATCTGCGACATGGTTGAGGCAGCAAGTGCCTTCTTAATGTCATCTTTTGCGGTACCAACGATCGCACCGAAGAGGAGTGTGATCGCACCAACGATGACGACGAGAAGCCTCGCAGTCGATGATGCATCAAAGATGAAGTTTGAACGGGTAATGAGATAGACGCCTGCAGTCACCATGGTCGCAGCGTGGATAAGCGCTGATACTGGGGTTGGGCCAGCCATCGCATCGCCAAGCCATGATTGCAATGGGAACTGCGCTGACTTTCCAGCAGCAGCAAGTAAGAGCATCGCACCGATCGCAGTAAGTGCAGCTGGTGAAGCAGAAGGTGCACCAGCTTTAACACCGGCAAAAGTCACAGACCCGAATTGGGCGAAGGCGATCATGATCGCGAGGGAGAGTCCGACATCGCCTACGCGGTTAGCAACAAATGCCTTCTTTGCAGCAGTCGCATAAGCCGGCTTCTGATTCCAGAATCCAATAAGTAAGTATGAAGCTAGGCCAACGCCCTCCCAACCCACATAGAGATTGAGGTAGGAGTCGCCAAGGACCAAGAGCAACATCGCTGCCACGAAGAGATTGAGGTAGGCGAAGAAGCGGCGGCGATCAAGATCATGAGACATATACGCGATCGAATAGATATGAATCAGCGTTCCGACGCCGGTAATGAGGAGTACGAAACAGATGCTGAGCTGATCTAAGAGCAGCGAGGCATCCACTTTAAATGTTCCGACCGAGATCCACTCGAAGAGGTGCTGGGTCGCGGATCGGGCATCACCGGATCGGCTGCGCATGGCGAAGAATTCGTAGAGCCCAATACCGAAGGTCGAGGCCGAGATCGCAGTAGCAAAGAGATGGCCCCACTTATTGGCAATCTTTCCAAGCAAAAGCAAGAAGGCCGAGCTAAGGAGTGGAAGTGCGATCAGGAAGACGAGATTAGTTCTAGTTGTCATGGTTATCGCTTCAACAGACTTGCATCATCAACGGATGCAGATCGACGGGAGCGATACATAGTCACAATGATCGCTAGGCCAACAACAACTTCGCAGGCAGCCACAACCATCGTGAAGAAGGATGCGATCTGGCCACCGAGGTTGCCATTAATTCGAGAGAAGGTAACGAAGGCGAGGTTGGCGGCATTAAGCATGAGCTCCACACACATAAAGACAACGATCGCGTTACGACGAACAACGACGCCGATCGCGCCGATCACAAAGAGGATCGCCGAGAGGTAGATGTAATTGGAGATATCCATTAGTTCTCCTCCTCTTCCTGGCGTGTGAGTTCAAATGGCGCAGTTGCGATGATGTCACCGCGAGCTTCGAGTGTCGCAGAGATCGAAGTAGGAGCGGCACTTCCATCAGGCAAGAGCGCAGGCACATCGACTGCGTTGTGTCGGGCATAGACACCAGATGCTGGCAGGCCAGCAGTATCGGCAAGTGAACCCTGGCGGAAGCGGTTGACCGAGAGTTGGCGCTGTGAGAGATGCTTGCGTTCGCTATGTGCCAAGACCATCGCACCGAGTGCTGCAACGATCAAAAGTGCTGAAATAACTTCGAAGGCCCAGACATATTGAGTAAAGAGTTGCTGAGCGATTCCCTGAACATTGCCATCGACATTCGCTGTTGTGAGGCCGACTGCATCAGTATGTGAAACTGCGCGACCGATCAATGAGATGAGGAGTCCTCCAAAACCAACCGCGGCAAAGATCGAGGCTGCGCGTTGACCTTTGATGTTTTCGACGAGTGAATCCGAACTATCGACGCCGACCAGCATCAAGATAAAGAGGAAGAGCATCATGACTGCGCCGGTGTAAACGACGACCTGGACGATGCCAAGGAAGAGCGCATCTTGAGCGATGTAGAAGATTGCAAGTGTGATCATGACCCATGCGAGCAAGAGCGCCGAGTGAACCGCCTTCTTAACAAGAAGCATGCCAAGTGCGGCAAGCACTGCCATTGGTGCAAGTACCCAGAAGAGCACGGCTTCAGGTGTATGTGTGCTTCCTACTTGTAAGGACATGTTAAACATTTGGCTCCTGCGAAGGATGTGAATGTGGCACTTCACCCTTGTAATAGGTGGTGTCAGTTGAATCTGGATACATCGGATGAGGAGGCATCAACATTCCCTGGCGAAGTGGTGCCAAGAGGTCTTCCTTCTCAAAGATCAACTTACGACGTGAATCATCAGCTAACTCATACTCATTCGTCATTGTGAGTGCGCGAGTTGGGCAGGCTTCAATGCAGAGTCCGCAGAAGATGCAACGGAGATAATTGATCTGATAGACCTTGCCGTAGCGCTCTCCTGGTGAGTACTGCGCATCTGGAGTGTTATCTCCACCTTCAACATAGATCGCGTCGGCAGGACATGCCCAGGCACAGAGTTCGCAGCCAATGCACTTCTCGAGGCCATCTGGGTGGCGATTGAGTTGATGGCGACCATGGAAGCGTTCAGCCGTTGCCTCTTTCTCCTCAGGATATTGAACAGTGTTCACCTTACGGAATTGCGCCGCGAAGGTAACCCAGAAGCCAAGGAGTTGCTTAAAGAATGATCCAGCGGATTGATCCAAGATCGGCGCACTCTCAGAAGCGGCCTTCTCGAGTCCAAACTCGCTATCGCGAGGAGTCAATTCATCCATTGTTGCTCTCCACTCGATTGATACCTGAAACATGCGGGACTGGGAATGACGGTTCAACGCTGCTATCCGGAAGTGATTCAACGTTGATGGTGCGGTTTGCCTTCTCGTAGAGCGAGGTCGCAGCCATGATCAGCAAGACCACGCCAAAGGTGAAGGCAGCGATGAGGGCACGAGGTGCGCCACGAGCTGACATCACGCGAAGTGTGGCAACGACCAAGATCCAGAGAAGTGATGATGGAATCAAAACCTTCCAACCAAACTTCATGAATTGGTCATAACGCATACGTGGCAAGGTTCCGCGCAGCCAGACGAAGAGATAGAAGAAGGCGATGACCTTGGCGAAGAACCAGACCATGCAGAACCATCCGCCTAGCCAATTCTCGGTAAAGCCGAGTCCCGGAAGCGCGTGGTAGCCACCGAGGAAGAGTGTTGTTGCAAGTGATGAGACTGCAACGATATTGACGTATTCCGCCAAGAAGAAGAGTGCGAACTTCAGTGATGAGTACTCAGTATGGAAACCACCAACGAGTTCACCTTCTGCTTCGGCAAGGTCGAATGGCGCGCGGTTTGTCTCGCCGACCATTGAGATCGCATAGATAACAAAAGATGGGAAGAGTACGACGGCGTACCACCACTTATGTTGAGCGGCGACGATGTCAGCAGTGGACATCGAACCTGAGTAGATGAAGACCGCAACGAGTGAGAGTCCCATCGCAACTTCATAAGAGATAACTTGTGCGCTCGAACGAAGTCCGCCAAGAAGTGGATAAGTCGAACCAGAAGACCAACCTGCGAGAACAATTCCATAAACGCCAACTGATGCGATCGCGAGTACGTAAAGCACTCCAACCGGAAGATCGGTTAACTGCATAACTGTCTGATGACCGAAGAGGCTCACCTTTCCAGTCAGTGGCATAACGGCGAAGGCCATAAAACATGTTGTTGCGCTAATAACGGGAGCGATCACGAAGACGATTCGATCAGCAGCCTTTGGAATGAGATCTTCCTTAAGGGCGAGCTTTACGCCATCAGCGAGTGATTGAAGCAGGCCAAATGGGCCGACGCGGTTTGGTCCAAGGCGCATCTGCATACGAGCAACGATGCGGCGTTCGCCCCACACTGACATCAATGTAAGGAGGACGCAGAGAACAAAGACGATCAGACCTTTAACGGCGATAAGCCAGCCAGGATCGTTACCAATCAGCGTTGCAGCGTTCATGCCTTCGCCACCTTTACGGCTATGCCACTTGCAGCGCCGAGTGTGGCGATGCACTGTGAACCATCACTATTGCGAGGAAGCCAGATAGCGCTCTCTTCGATCGAACCAATCTGGGCTGGGACGGTGATTGCACCGCGAGCAGTCGAGACTGTTACGAGATCGCCGTTTGAAACTCCAAGGCGAGCTGCGCGAGCAGATGAAATAAGAACGTGAGCGGGACGTGATGTTCCGGCCAAATTCTCTTCGCCGGTTTGCAAGGTGCCGAGATCGAGCAGTTGGCGCCATGAATGCAGAATTGCATGATCTGCATCTGGTGCTGACGCTTGGGCAAGGGCGACATCAGGTGCTGAAACACGTGCACCATCCCATGGCCCAATCGCTTGAATCTCTTTCGCGACCGCCTTTGCTGATGGCAAATTAATTGGCGTGCCCATCTCATCAGCAAGAGCTGAAAGGATGCGAGTATCGCTACGAGTGAGTGCATCGGTGAGCGCCTTCTCGAATGCACGTGGACGGCCCTCCCAGTTAAGGAAGGTTCCGTTCTTCTCAGCAGTTGCCGCAACTGGCAGAACAACATCTGCGATCGCAGTAATTGCTGAATGGGCAATTTCAAGGGAGAGAACAAAGGTCTGGGTATCGAGAAGTTGTCCGAGCGCCTCTGAAGAGATATCGAGTGGATCTACTCCACCAACAACGATCGCATTGAGGCGACCATCTGTTGCTGCTTCCAAGATCTCCCATGTTGCCTTACCTGGCTTTGATGGAAGTGAATCGACTCCCCAAGCACTTTGAATATCAACACGAGCTGCGGCATCACTCACTGGGCGTCCGCCAGGCAAGAGGTTGCCAATTGCACCAGCTGCGAGGGCACCGACTTCACCGGCGCGACGTGGAATCCAAGAGAGCTTTGCACCAGTTGAAGCAGCGAGCTTTGATGCTGCGGTGAACTGGCCAATAACTTCTGCGGCGCGCTCGCCAACCAAGATCACAGACTTCTCTGTAAGCCCTGAAACGTTGGCAACGCCTGAAACCACTGTGGCGCCTAGCTTTTCACTACCACGGCTAGCAACTGGTGAGACGGTTGTGATCTTTAATCCACGCTTACGAACTTGCTTGTAAAGACGGAGGAAGACGATCGGTGATTCATCTTCTGGTTCAAAATCAACGAGTACAACATGATCAGCTTTATCAAGATCGCGATAGGTCGCGGTGATCTGGCCAGCGATTGTTCCAAGGAATGCCGCTTCTTCATCAGAGTGAAGGCGAGCGCGGAAATCTACATCGTTAGTTCCGAGAGCGAGGCGAGCAAACTTTTGGTAGGCATAAGCATCTTCGATGGTGCTACGGCCACCGACTAAGACACCAGCACGCTTTCCCTTTAACCCGGCAGCCGCGCGAGCGAGTGCTTCTGGCCATGAAGCTTCGTGGAGTTCGCCATCTTCGCCGCGAACCATTGGAGATGTGACGCGCTCTTTACTGCTGATGTACTTGAAAGCCCAGCGACCCTTGTCGCAGTTCCACTCTTCATTGACATCTGCATCTTCACCGGCGAGGCGACGAAGTGTCTTGCCGCGACGTACATCGGTGCGCATCGCACAACCTGATGCACAGTGTTCGCATGCTGATGGAGTTGAGACGAGATCGAATGGACGTGAACGGAATCGGTAGGAAGCACCAGTAAGCGCACCTACTGGACAGATCTGAACAGTGTTGCCAGAGAAGTACGAGAGGAATGGATCCTTCTCGTAGATTCCCACTTGTTGTAGTGCTCCGCGCTCATTCAAGGTGATGAATGGATCGCCAGCAATCTCTTCACTAAAACGTGTGCAACGTGCACAGAGAACGCAGCGTTCGCGATCTAAAAGAACCTGTGATGAGATCGCAACCGGCTTCTCGTATGTGCGCTTTACGCCTTCATATCGTGAAACTTCGCGACCATTGCTCATCGCCTGGTTCTGGAGTGGGCACTCGCCGCCCTTATCGCAGACTGGGCAGTCGAGCGGATGGTTAATAAGGAGGAGCTCCATAATGCCCTTTTGGGCCTTATCGGCAACTTCTGAAGTGAGTTGAGTCTTTACGATCATGCCGTTTTCAACCGGGATTGTGCACGATGCTTGTGGCTTTGGAAATGCCCGGCCGTTGATCTCGATATCAACTAAGCACTGACGGCATGCACCAGCTGGTGAGAGCAGTGGGTGGTCGCAGAAACGTGGGATCTGGATACCAAGTTTTTCAGCGGCACGGATAACAAGAGTTCCTTTAGGAACTGTGACATCAAATCCGTCAATGACAACGGTGATCATCTCGACATCAGTTGTGATTTCAGTGCTCATGCCTGACCTGCCGTTGCGAAGAGAGTTGATTTCATTGGATCAAATGGGCAACCACCGTTGGTGAGGTGTGCTTCATATTCGGCGCGGAAGTATTTGATCGAAGAGATGATTGGGCTAGCAGCGCCATCGGCAAGTGCGCAGAATGAACGACCAGCGATGTTGTTGGTGATATCGATTAACTTATCGAGATCTGCTGGTGTGCCCTTACCTGCTTCGATATCGCGGATCATCTGTACCAACCACCAGGTGCCTTCGCGGCATGGTGTGCACTTTCCGCAGGACTCGTGCTTATAGAACTCGGTCCAACGAAGTACGGCACGGACAATGCAGGTTGTCTCATCAAAAATTTGAAGCGCCTTAGTTCCGAGCATTGATCCGGCAGCTGCTACGCCTTCGTAATCAAGTGGAACATCGAGGTGTTCGGCAGTGAAGAGCGGAGTTGAAGAACCACCAGGTGTCCAGAACTTAAGAGTGTGTCCGGCGCGGACTCCCCCAGCAAGTTCGAGCAGTTCGCGAAGTGTGATTCCAAGTGGCGCTTCAATCTGACCAGGGTTAGTGACATGGCCAGATAGTGAGTAGAGCGTGAAGCCCTTGCTCTTCTCGGTACCCATTGATTGGAACCATTCATTTCCGCGATCGATAATCGCAGGGACGCTAGCGATAGATTCCACGTTATTTACCACTGTTGGGCGGGCATAGAGGCCGGCAATAGCTGGGAATGGTGGGCGCAAGCGAGGTTGTCCGCGGAAGCCTTCAAGTGAATCTAAGAGAGCGGTCTCTTCGCCGCAGATGTAAGCACCCGCACCGATGTGGAGGACGAGCTCGAGGTCGTACCCCTTGCCGCCAATATTCTTTCCAAGCATTCCCGCTTTGTAGGCATCAGCAATTGCTTGCTGAACGCGACGCACAACATGAACAACTTCACCGCGGATGTAGATAAATGCGTAGTTCGCACGGATCGCATAAGAGGCGATGATCATGCCTTCGATAAGAACGTGTGGGTTCGCCATCAAGAGCGGCATATCTTTGCAAGTGCCAGGCTCTGATTCATCAGCGTTCACAACGAGGTAATGCTCTTTGCCATCGCCTTGTGGAATGAAGCTCCACTTCATTCCGGTTGGGAAGCCTGCGCCACCGCGACCACGAAGACCAGAATCTTTAATCTGTGCAATTACTGCATCAGGTTCCATTGCAAGTGCTTTGAGCGCAGCGTTGTAACCGCCATGGCGCTTATAACCATCGAAGGTAAATGAATCTGCTTCATCCCAGTGCGCTGAGAGAACGGGTGAGATCTTGCTCATTTGCCCTCTTTCGATAGCTTTAAACCAAGAAGTGATGGTGTGCCAGCAGCTGGTCCTTCACCTGAAAGTCCATCGGAGAGTCCAGCAAGAACTGCTGAGTTCTCTTTCCAGGTGCGCAAAGTTTTAGGTCCACGAGTTGGTGCAGGTGGGTTTCCGGTGCGTGCACCATCCACAAGATCCTTCACACTCTGAACTGTTTGGTTATCGAAGAACTCCCAGTTGACCATGACTACTGGTGCATAGTCACAAGCAGCGTTGCACTCAATACGTTCGAGTGAGACCTTGCCATCCTTTGTGGTCTCATCATTTGCGATACCAAGATGATCGCTAACAGCTTCAAAGATTGCATCTCCACCCATGACGGCGCAGAGGGTATTAGTGCAGATACCTACGTGGTACTCGCCTACCGGCTCTGATTTGTACTGGGTATAGAAGGTAGAAACCGCAGTGACTTCAGCAGTGCTGAGTTCTAACTTTTCAGCAATCGCTTCAATGCCTTCAGAGGTGACATAGCCTGAGATTGATTGAACAAAGTGGAGCAACGGCATAATCGCCGAACGCTTACGTGGATAGCGCGCAATGATCGAATCCATAATTGCAATCTGCTCTGATGAGTAACTCATTATCGATCTACACCGCCCATCACTGGATCGATCGATGCAATTGCACCGATGACATCTGCGATCATGCTGCCTTCACACATTGCAGATGTTGATTGAAGATTATTGAACGATGGTTCACGGAAGTGAACGCGGTATGGACGGGTTCCACCATCAGAGACAACGTGAACACCGGTCTCACCACGTGGTGACTCAACTGCAACATAGGCCTGACCAGCAGGTACGCGGAAACCTTCAGTAACGAGTTTGAAGTGATGGATGAGGGATTCCATCGATTCACCCATGATCTCGCGGATATGTGCGAGTGAGTTACCCATGCCATCGGCACCGACTGAGAGCTGTGATGGCCATGCGATCTTCTTATCGGCAACCATTACTGGTTGGCCTTCAAGCTTCTCTAACTTGTCGCATGCTTGTTCGACAATACGAAGTGATTGCTCGAGTTCTTTCATACGGATCAAGAAACGGCCGTAGACATCGGCCGAATCTGTCGTGATGACATCGAAGTCATAATTTTCATAGCCGCAATATGGCTGAGTCTTACGCAGATCCCAAGGCAGACCGGTTGAACGAAGTACTGGCCCAGTAATACCAAGAGTTGTGCAGCCAGCAAGATCGAGATAGCCGATGTTCTGGGTGCGCTTCATCCAGATCGTATTTCCGACCAAGAGCTTCTCGTTATCTTTAAAGTTGATACGGAGTTGATCGACCGTCTCGCGAATCTTCTTGATCGAACCAGCAGGAATATCTTGGGCGACTCCACCTGGGCGGATATATGCCATATTCATGCGCAGGCCTGAGATCTGCTCGAAGAGATCGAGTACGAGTTCGCGGTCGCGGAAGGCGAAGATCATCGGCGATAGAGCACCAAGTTCAAGTGCGCCAGTACCGAGTGCAACCATGTGAGATGAGATGCGGTTGAGCTCCATCATCAAGACGCGAATAACGCTAGCGCGCTCTGGAATATCGTCAGTGATTCCAAGGAGCTTCTCTACTGACAAGCAGTATGCGGTCTCATTGAAGATCGGCGCCAAGTAATCCATACGAGTAACAAAGGTGACGCCTTGAGTCCACGAACGATATTCAGTGTTCTTCTCAATGCCGGTATGGAGATATCCGATACCGCAACGAACTTCAGTAACGGTCTCACCTTCGAGTTCAAGAATGATGCGAAGTACGCCGTGAGTCGATGGGTGCTGTGGGCCCATGTTGACGACAACGCGCTCTTCTTTTGTTGCACCAATCTCAGTTGCTAATGAATCCCAATCGCCACCTGTAACTGAGTAGACGCGACCTTCAGTCGTCTCGCGTGACTCTGCATATGGATCTGAGTGAATTGTCATCGGTATGACCTTCTCTCACTTGGTGGTGGTGTGGTCGCGCCCTTGTACTCGATCGGAATTCCACCCAATGGATAATCCTTGCGTTGTGGGTGACCTTGCCAATCATCTGGCATCAAGATACGTGTAAGTCCTGGATGGCCGTCAAAGATTATTCCGAACATGTCGTACGTCTCGCGCTCGTGCCAATTGATTCCACCCCAGACTTCAACAAGTGATGGAATATGTGGATCACTATCTGGCACTGCAACTTCTAACCGAATGCGACGATTGTGAGTCAATGAGAGAAGTGCATAGACCGCATGAAGTTCGCGACCGCTCTCTTCTGGATAGTGCACGCCGTTTACGCCCATGCACATTTCAAAGCGAAGAGTCTCGGTATTACGAAGTGCCATCGCAGTATCAAAGAGATGAGTGCGCTTTACATAAAGAGTGAGTTCGCCGCGATCGACAACGATCTTCTCAATCGCTTCGCTAAATGCTGGAAATGCACGTTCTAGATCATCCGCGACATCGTCAAAGTACCCGCCAAATGGGCGTTCTGATGATCCTGGCGATACCTGGGTGCGAACTAAGCCGCTATATCCCGATGTATCACCGGTGCCATGGACGCCGAATGAACCTTTATCTTCGCTCATGCAAGTAGGCCTTTAATCTCAAGAGTTGGCTTAGCAGCGAGCGCAGCTGCTTCAGTCTCGCGAATAATGCGTTCACGATTAACACCGAGCTTTGCATCACCAATGTTTTCGTGGAGCTTCAAGATCGCATCCATCAACATCTCTGGACGTGGTGGGCAACCTGGAAGATAGATATCGACTGGAACGATGTGATCAACGCCTTGAACGATCGCGTAGTTATTGAACATTCCACCCGATGAGGCACATGCACCCATCGCAATAACCCACTTTGGTGCAGCCATTTGATCATAAATCTGACGAAGGACTGGCGCCATCTTGTTTGATACGCGACCTGCAACGATCATTAAATCTGCTTGACGTGGGGATGCGCGGAAGACTTCCATTCCAAAACGCGCCAAGTCATAACGACCTGCACCAGCTGCCATCATCTCAATCGCGCAGCAGGCTAAACCGAATGTTGCTGGCCAGAGTGAGCTCTTGCGCATATATCCCGCAAGTTTCTCAACCGAGGTGAGAACAATTCCCGACGGTAACTTCTCTTCAAGACCCATGTGTTAGTCCCATTCCAATCCGCCACGGCGCCAGACATAGGCATAAGCAACAAAGACAGTGAGAATAAAGATGACCATCTCAACGAGTCCAAATAATCCGAGCTTGTCGAAGGTAACAGCCCATGGATAGAGGAAGACGATTTCAATATCGAAGACAATAAAGAGCATCGCAGTAAGGAAGTACTTCACTGGGAAGCGACCGCCACCAGCTGCTTGTGGTGATGGCTCAATGCCACATTCGTACGCTTCCGATTTAGCCCGGTTGTACCGTTTTGGACCAGTGATTGCGGCGATGGCAACAGAGAAGGCGGCGAACCCAAATCCAACTGCGCCTATAACAAGAATCGGGATGTAGAGATTCATGATGGCGAAAGTCTATGGCTTAGGCGCACTCTGTCACTGTGGCACAGGCCACACCCAGGTTTACAGTGGGTGGGCACTGGGTGAAATCAGGGTTAAGAGCGGTGGCCGATGTGGACGGCGACGATCCCGAAGGTGAGGTCCTGCCAGGCGACCTTGCCCCAGCCAGCCTCCTCCATAATCGCAGCCAACTTCTTCTGATTTGGCCAAGCCTGGATCGATTCGGCGAGATAGATATAGGCCTCGGGGTTTGAAGCGACCTTCTTGGCAATAATCGGGAGGGCGCGCATCAGGTAGCGCATATAAATAAGGCGGAAGATCGAGTTGGTCGGGTGGCTAAATTCAGCGATCACGATCTTGCCGCCGACCTTCGTGACCCGAAGCGCTTCAGCAAGCGCAGCCTGCGCCTTCTGGGTATTTCGTAGGCCGAAGGAGATCGTGGTGACATCAAAGTTCTGATCTGGGAATGGCAACTTCAAAGCATCACCTTGCATGAAGGTGAGATCTGGATGGCGCTTACGACCAGCTGCCAACATTCCTTCAGAGAAATCGAGTGAGGTAACTGCTGCGCCCTTGTCGGCAAGTGGCCTCGAAGATGATCCAGTGCCTGCGGCGATATCAAGGATCTTCATTCCTGGTCGTGGATCAATGATCGATGTCACAACTTTGCGCCATGCCTTCGTGCGACCAAGACTTAAGAGATCGTTGAGTAGGTCATATCGCTTTGCAACGCCATCAAACATCGATGCGACTTCATCGGGATTCTTATTGAGATCGGCTGCATTACTCACGCGTATATTCTCGTCCCAGTAGGCTTTTCACACAACTTGTATGAGGAGCCACTAATGAGCATTCACCACGCAACCCCAACGCTTCGCCGAGCGCTGATCTCACGTAACACCCTGACTTCTCAGATCACCTTAGTTCTCGGTGGCGTGCTCTTCCTTGCTGCGATGGCTCAGATCTCCGTCCCGATTCCAGGTTCGCCAGTCCCCGTCACGGGCCAGACCTTGGCAACTCTCCTCTTGGGTAGTGCCTATGGTGCATCTCTCGGTTTTACAACCTTTGGCGCTTACTTAGCACTTGGCGCAGTCGGGGCTCCCTTCTTCGCTCATGCTTCCCACGGGTACCACGTCATCTCTGGCGCTACTGGTGGCTATCTCGTTGGCATGCTCGCTGCATCGGCGATCACGGGTGCGCTCGCTGGTCGCAAGTGGGATCAGAAGATCACTACTGCAATCTTCACCATGTTCCTTGGGAATATCGCGACCTTCGCCTTTGGCCTGATCTGGCTTCACCACGTCACGGCGCAGAGCTGGTCGTGGACAATCTCAAAGGGCCTCACACCATTCTTGCTCGGTGAGCTCATCAAGATCGCGATTGCTAGTACTGCGCTGCCAACTCTCTGGCGTTTTGTCAGAGCGGAGTAAAACCGCTTAACTCCTCTATATGTCCACCCGCATCACGACCGAGATTCTTGGCGAACGCCCTAATCTCTCTGCGATCACAACATCGCAGCCACTGAGCGCTTCATGGATTCGTGGTGGCGATGGACTCGTCGGCTTTGGTCGATATGCCCAGAAGAAAGTCAGCGGTGCAGATCGATTTACACAAGCCTCGCAATGGTGGTCTAACGAGCGATCAAAACTCTCGATTCACAATAATGTTCACGGTTCGGGCACTGGGCCAATTCTCTTTGCATCTTTCGCCTTCGATGAGAATGATGAATCCGAACTCGTCATCCCAGAAATCATTGTTGGCCGCAAAGGTACAAATTCATGGATCACCTGGATTGGTGATGGGCCACAACCACAACTTGATTCACTCCTATCTGAATCCAGTAAGCCAACATTTACTTACTCACAAGGCGCACTCTCCGATACCGAATGGATGAAGCGAGTGGAATCGGCGATTGGCCAGATTTCTGCCGGTGATTACGAGAAGGTCGTTCTTGCACGTGACTTAATTGCCCGAAGCGATAAGAGCGTTGATACCGCGCGGTTACTGCAACTTCTTGAACAGCAATACCCATCGACCTGGGTCTTCCTCATTGAGAACTTGATCGGTGCAACTCCAGAACTCTTGGTACGCCTCAGCAAATCACTCGTTACCTCGCGTGTGCTTGCCGGCACCATTCGCAAGACTGGAAACGAATCAGCAGATTTAGCGCTCGCTGGATCGCTCGCAAAATCTTCAAAGGATTTAGAGGAGCACGAATACGCAGTTCGATCAGTCGCTGATGCGCTCGCGCCATACTGCTCATCCACGAATGTGCCGGATTCGCCTTTTGTTCTCCACCTTGCCAATGTCATGCACCTCGCGACCGATGTCACTGGCGTCGTCAATGAGAGTGCTTCACACGCAGATATCTTTACTTTGATCAGTGCGCTCCATCCATCTGCGGCGGTCTGCGGTACACCGACAAAGAAGGCGAAGATCGCTATCGATGGACTCGAAGGAATGTCGCGTGGTCGCTATGCCGGACCGGTCGGCTGGATCGATGCTCGTGGCGATGGAGAAATCGGCATTGCGCTGCGATGTGGATTCATTAACGAGAGTGAATCAACTGTTCGAATCTTCGCTGGTTGCGGAATCGTTGCAGGATCCAATCCTGTCGATGAGCTAGCTGAGAGTCAGGCTAAGTTGATTCCCATGCGCACCGCACTCGCAACGCTCTGATACATCTTCTTTAACTCGGCGGCATTGCTCTCGCGATCCGGGACTTCAACGATCACACAACGCAGACCTTCTTCTTGGCCGGCGATGATCATCGAAATATCACTCTCACTCTTTACTCGTGTTACTGGGATTCCAAATCCTGCAATAACCTTCTCAATATTTAAATTGTGTGGAGTTCCAAAGATCTCTTCAAATCCATTGACTCCCGCTTGTGGCAGCGTTGAGAAGATGCCACCACCATTGTTATCGATAATGAAGATGGTGAGGTTATCGGTAATCGAATTTACCAAGGCCGAGATATCGTGCAAGAAGGTGAGATCGCCCAAGATCGCATAACTGCGTTCAAAGCGAGTGGCGATACCGAAAGCGGTGGCGATATTGCCATCGATTCCAGCAAGACCGCGATTGGCGAATACTGATAATCCAGTCCGTGGCGCTGCGCAGGCTTCAATATCTCGAATAGGCCGAGAAGATCCGACGAAGAGTGCCGAATCATCTGGCAGATCAGCGGTGATCTTCGTAAGTGCGGATTGCTCACTCCATGGTTGGCTCTTGGTGAAGAGCGCATGGGCAGCGTGAGAAGCCTGATCCCAGAGCGTGCTCCATTCTGCTGGAGTCGAGTGCTTTGTGACATGAGGGATAGCAGTCAGAATCTCGTCGGCCTGACGATCAAAGTCAACGTAATCAGTGCGTGGATCGATAACGATGACTCGATCGGCTTCGGCGATAAAGGCGTTGATGCTTCGTGAAAGTGTTGTACGGCCAATCACAATAATCTCTTCAGCTTTGAGCGCAGCACGGATCTCGGGATCGGCGAGATAGATCGATGCATGAGCTTTCGCCGATGCGATACTTATTGGATCTTCTGCGACAACCGGCCAATCCAAAATATCTGCGAACTCTTCAATCTCGCTCACCGAGAAGCCACCTCGATCATGGCCAACAATTAATACTCCAGCAGATCGCGTCTGGAGAGTCTCTCGCTCGATCAGATCCTCAGGTAGGTCAGCGAGTGTGAATCCTGCCAACCAATCGCCACCTTCATCACTGAGAAGTGGTTCATCAAATTGCAGATTGATATGAATCGGACCGCCGGTCAAAATTTCAGCGAGTTCTAGTGGCGTTGCTGAATCAAAAGTTTCGACCGGCGCCAAGATTCCATCCTGCAACGTTGTCTGGTTCGCGCCAGTATTGCGAAGACGTTCTGGACGATCTGCAGTAAGGAAGAGGACGTTCACATCTGAGTGATAAGCCTCTAACGCAGCTGGGTGATAGTTCGCCACCGCTGTTCCACTCGTGCAGATAACGACGACGTAATTGCCAGTTGCCTTCGCTACGCCAAGTGCGTAAAACCCTGCTCCGCGTTCATCTAATCGCGTGTGCAGGTCTGCCAAACCAGCTTGGGCAGCTTCAAAGATAGCCATAGTGAGCGGGGCATTACGAGACCCCGGTGAAATAACAAAGTCACAGATGCCGAGTTCGAGGAGCTCGCGGATAGTCTGGCGCGCCAACTTCGTCGCATTGATGCTCATCGCCAACCACTCCCTTCCTTCACTGAAGCGAAGGCCTCGCTCTTCCAGATCTCTGTCACTCTTTGCTGCCACCACTCTACGCGCTCTGGTGCAGCTTGATACTTTGATAAGAGTGCTGGCACTGGTTCGGCTCTGCGCACTTGCATCTGGCCATTAACTGGTGTGAACGCTGGCTCGCAGATATCAGATTCCAATAGCGAGACTGTGCCAAGGCCGCAGGCATATTCAAGGTGTGGGAAGGATGCGGCAAGTGCAAGGCTCTGCGAAATTCCTATTCCAGTTTCCAACGCACTTGAGATCACAACAGGAAGTCCGATCCGACTTGCTAGTTCATGAGCAGCGTCGATTCCTCCAACTGGTGCCCATTTAAGGATTGCAACATCTGCATACTGATCCAGGAGTTCCATCGCGGAATCTAAATTCTTGCGGATACCTTCATCAACTGCGATCTTAAAGGGAACTTCTCGCTTCAACTTCTTGAGATCATCCAATGATTGGCATGGCTGTTCGATGTAATCGAAGATATTTCCAAATCGGAGGTTATAGTCATAGAGATGCAGAAGCGCTTCCTCTAACGTCCAACCGCCATTCACATCTAATCGAATCTTCGCTTCCGGCAGGTAATCCAACGTTGCTTCAACAAGTTCGGAGCCGACTTCAAAATCATCCACTTTAATCTTTACGGTGGTGCACCCAGGAAAGCGTCCGAGGATCTCGGGCACGCGATCGACTGAGACATTTGGAAGCGTTGCGTTGATGGGAATGCTCTCTCGAACGAGCGTAGGCCAAGGCTTATAAGCAGCCGCTAGCGATGCTTTCAGCCAGGTGCTTGCTTCCGCTGTGCCATATTCAAGAAAGGGAGAGAACTCGCTCCACCCTTCATCGCCCCGAAATATTGCAACTTCTCGGTAATCGATTCCCCGAAAGCGCGCCTTCATGGGAATGGAGAGCACCGTGAAATCTCTAAAGATTTCGGAAGGGAAAGTCATCGGAATTATGGGCGCTTTGGGAACTTACTGAAGTCAGGTTCGCGTCGTTCTTGGAAGGCATTACGACCTTCTTGTCCTTCTTCTGACATATAGAAGAGCAAGGTGGCATCGCCTGCGAGTTGTTGAACTCCTGCGAGCCCATCATCTGCTGCATTCAATCCAGCCTTTAAGAGGCGAAGGGCCATCGGTGAATGGCGAAGCATCTCGCGACACCATGAAACAGTTTCAGCTTCGAGTTCGGCGACCGGGACCACAGTATTAACGAGGCCCATATCAAGAGCTTCTTGTGCATCGTACTGACGACATAAGAACCAGATCTCGCGCGCCTTCTTCTGACCGACATGTGCAGCAAGTAAACCTGCGCCATATCCACCATCGAATGAACCAACCATTGGTCCGGTCTGTCCAAACTTTGCATTATCTGCAGCAATAGTGAGATCGCAGACGACATGGAGTACATGACCGCCACCGATTGCCCAGCCAGCAACCATTGCAACCACTGGCTTTGGTAGACGGCGAATCTGAATCTGAAGATCGAGAACATTGAGGCGACCAATGCCCTTCTTTGCGAGGGGATCATCACCGAGATAACCATCATCGCCACGGACGTTGATATCGCCACCAGAACAGAATGCTTCGCTGCCTTCGCCGGTAAAGATGATGACGCCGACTTGATCATTGTCGCGAGCGAGCGCAAAGGCGCGCTCTAATTCAAAGAGAGTCTGCGGACGAAAGGCGTTGCGAACTTCTGGGCGATCGATCGTAATCTTCGCCATTCCTTCAGCAACTTCGTAACGGATATCGGTGAAGCCCTCGCCGCCCTCGCCTGTGCTCCATGCGGGGATGGTGCGGGACCCAAATTCACGTTTGATCGGCTTGCTCATGGCGATAGCCTAGGGTCATCATGGAGAAATCGTCACTGCAGCCTTTAGTGAGCGTGCGAGCAGAGTGGGCTATTCCACAACAGCTCGAGGCGCTCGCCGATGCACTCAGTGGTGTCGGCCCAGCACTCGCCTTCGGAGAAAGTTCCTTTAACGAAGTACCGCAGGGATGCGCCTTAGTACTCCCAACAAGTGGCTCAAGTGGAGTTCCTAAGTCGGTGGCGCTCTCATCTGCGGCGGTGATCGCATCCGCTAGAGCCTCACATGCATTCCTCGGAGCACAACCTGGTGATCAGTGGTCACTCTTACTTCCGACTACACATATCGCGGGAGTAAATGTTCTTGTGCGATCTCTCGAGCTTGGAACCGAATTACGTGGAATCGAAGATGGCGCAGATTTCACAGCGATCGTCCCGACACAACTTCAACGCGCTCTCAATGGTGATGCTCAATTACTCGAACACTTGCAGCATGCAAAAGCTGTCTTGGTTGGTGGCGCAGCAACATCGCTCGAACTTCAAGAACTGGCAGCGCAGAACAACATTCGCCTTGTTGCCACCTATGGGATGACAGAGATGTCGGGTGGTTGCGTCTATAACGGTCGCCCACTCGATGGTGTAGAAGTAAGAATCTCTGATGGTGCGATAGAGCTCAATGGTCCGATGAAGGCGATTGGCTATCTGGGTGAAGCGCCGTTTGGAGACTCGTTCTTCAGAACAAGTGATGCCGGCCATCTCGAAGATAGCGTGCTCGGAGTAATTGGACGAATCGATGACCAGATTATTACTGGTGGCGAGAAGCTCTCTTTAGGCGCAGTCACTGATTTTCTTAACGCCAATTCACCACAACGTTTCATCGCGATTGGCCTGCCAGATGCCGAATGGGGTCAGGCGCTTGCCATCGCAAGTGATGGCCCGATTGATGAAAGTGCAGTGAAGAGCGCACTTCGTCAACGTTTTGGCGCGCACGCATCACCTAAGCGCTTTGCCGCAAATATTGAGTTGCCACTCACATCCCTTGGAAAGCCTGATCGCAGGACGTTAGCCGAAATCTTTGGCAGACTCCCCTAATGCCTGAAAACAAATGGATTGCTGGTGCTCGCCCGAAGACGCTCCCGGCTGCAGTCGCGCCAGTTTTAGTTGGGACTGCTCTTCGCCACACTGACAATCTGCACGTCAACATGATCAACGCACTCCTTGCGCTCTTGGTGAGCCTGGCGCTTCAAGTGGGAGTTAATTACGCCAATGATTACTCCGATGGCATTCGCGGAACGGACGCTGTGCGAGTTGG
>JBAXMU010000001.1:0-128476 GCA_037134155.1 Actinomycetes bacterium | reverse complement strand
CATCAAGCTTTCCGCCAGCCTTTGTGAGCATCTGCTCGAAGATTGTTCCACCCTGGACGTTATCCCAACCTGGGACAGCCTGGTCAGCAATGACGGTTCCGCCATTTGCCTTGAGGTAAGGATCTACAACTGACTTGTAACCCTTAGCGAAGAGTGTTGCGTTGTTATCGGTTGGTGAACCGTTGAGGTAGACAATGCGAGGTGACTTAACACCCTTTGCCTTCAAGCAGTTAACAATGCCTGTTCCCTGGAGAACACCAACAGCGGTGTTATCGAATGATACGTAGTATGACTCTGAACCGTTAAGTGTGAGACGGTCGTAGTCAATTGTTGGAACGCCCTGCTTCTTTGCCTTGTCCTGAACAGCCTTAGCTGATGCTGAATCAAGGTTAACCATTACGAGGACCTTTGCGCCCTGTGTGAGCATCTGGTCAGCGATAGTTGCGAATGCAGCTTTATCTCCATTTGCGTTCTGGATCTTTGCTGTTACTCCAGCTGCCTTGAAAGCTGCTGTGAGGAATGGACGGTCAGCACTTTCCCAACGGTTTGATGATGCTGCATCTGGAAGGATGACACCAACGAAACCTGCAGCAGCGTGTGCTGGGGTTGTTGCTACAAAACCTGTTACTGCGAGTGCTGCGGCAGCGAGTGCTGAGACAGCGTTACGGCGCTTGAACATGTATGTACTACCTTTCGAAAGGTGCTCAGTAATCGGGCCAAATCTTCATTGGCCATGGGATCGACTGATGAGCGTGGTAAATCTAGTGTCGCGGTGAGATTTCCACTAGTGGGAATAGGCAAAAAGGCCCACCCCGAGATAACGATTTGATAACGGAGCGAGATCGAGCCCGATTGGGCGCCGCAACGGCTCTGAGTCAACTGCAGGTAAACTCTCGCCAATGAGCATTCAAGAGGAGTTAGAGGCGGGGATCCTACGAGCCCTAGCGACCCTCAAGCAGAGTGGCTCACTCCCGGAGAATGTAGATCTTCCGGCATCGTTGACGCTCGAGCGTCCAAAGAACCGCGATCACGGAGATTATGCAACCTCAATCGCACTCGTTCTTGCTAAGTCTGCAGGTCTTGCGCCACGGGAGATTGCCCAGGCACTCTCGACTGCTCTGCTTGCAGATGCAACAGTTTCCAAGGATCTCGCAGCAGTGGATATTGCTGGACCCGGATTTCTTAATCTGACACTTGCGAAGGCGAGCCAAGGTGGGGTGATAGCCAGCATCCTCACTCAGCAAGGCGAGTTCGGTAAGAGTTCGACTCTTGCTGGAACGAAGATCAACCTTGAATTTGTATCAGCGAATCCAACTGGACCTTTGCACTTAGGTCACACACGGTGGGCTGCAGTGGGCGATGCATTAGGCCGAGTATTGAGCGCCGCAGGAGCTGACGTAACGAGAGAGTTCTACGTCAATGATCGCGGGGTCCAAATGGATCTCTTCGGCGAATCGATTCGCTCATCAGTACTTGGGTTGCCACGTCCCGAGAATGGCTACCACGGTCTCTACATCGACGATCTCGCGAAAGCGATCGTTGCATCACACCCAGAGTTCAAAGATCTTCCAGAATCAGAGTCGATCGCGGCCTTCCGTGATGCAGGATATGCCTTGCAGTTGGCAGATCAGCAGCGAGTCCTCGACAATATGAATACCCACTTTGATGTCTGGTTCTCTGAGCGCTCACTCTATGTTGATAACTTCTTTGATCATTGTCTGCAGACTCTGAAGTCGAATGGTCACGTCTTTGAACATGAGGGTGCGATCTGGCTTCGAACTACTGACTTCGGTGATGATAAAGATCGCGTCATGATTAAATCCGATGGTTCATTCGCCTACTTTGCTTCTGACTCGGCCTATTACATCTCCAAGCGCGAACGCGGCTTTGATGTACTTATTTATATGCTTGGAGCAGATCATCACGGGTACGTTCACCGCCTTAAGGCACTGGCATCTTGTGCTGGCGATGATCCAACGAAGAACATCGATATTCTGGTTGGACAGCTCGTCAAGATTCTCGAAAATGGTGAAGAGCTCAAGCTATCTAAGCGCGCCGGAACAATTATTACTCTCGAAGAGCTCATTGAAAAAGTCGGTGTTGATGCAGCTCGATATACCTTGATCCGCTATCCAGTAGATACTCCGATGGTGATGGATGTTGATGTATTGCGTAGCCGTACTAACGAGAATCCGGTCTACTACGTGCAATACGCACACGCCCGCATCTGTGGTGTTCTTCGTAATGCCGCCGATCTTGGGATCACCTATGGCCTAAACGAGATTCACCCCGAACTCCTTGAACATGAGCGCGAACGCGAATTGATTGGGGCACTCGGTGAGTTCCCACGCATCGTTGCAAGCGCAGCCGAACTTCGCGAACCGCATCGAGTCGCTCGATATGTAGAAGAGCTAGCCGGTATCTACCATCGCTTCTACGCCGATTGCCGGGTCTTACCGCTGGGGGATGAGGCACCAAGTGCGCTTCACTCAGCTCGAGCTACGCTCTGTCAATCAACCGCTCAGGTCATCGCTAATTCATTAGTGTTGCTTGGAGTCAGCGCACCGGAGAAGATGTAAATGAAACTATCGCAGCCCTACTCAGGAAACTCCGCATTCGAGGGAGAGCTCGCTATAGCAGGTGTGAGTGCATCCTCGCTTGCGCAAGAATTTGGTACACCACTCTTTGTTATCGATGAATCAGATTTTATGGAGCGAGCGAACGCGTGGAAGGCGGCGTTAGAGAAGAACTTTGGGGAGAACGCCGGAACGGTCTATTACGCAGCTAAGGCCTTTCTCAATAAGGAAGTTGCCCGTTGGGTAGCACATCTTGGAATTGGCCTTGATGCCTGCAGCGCTGGCGAACTTGCTGTAGCAACCTCGGTCGACTTTCCAGCTGCACGCATTGAGATGCACGGTAATAACAAATCCGAGGCCGAGATTGAGACCGCCATTTCATCCGGTGTCGGCACGATCGTCATGGACTCATTCCACGAAATTGAGCGGGTCGCTCGAATCGCTGCTCGGCTCGGAAAGATTCAGAAGGTCTATCTTCGAATTACCGCCGGCGTTGAGGCTCACACCCACGAATTCATCTCGACAGCGCACGAAGATCAGAAATTTGGTTTCTCCATTGCAAGTGGAGCCGCATGGAAGGCGATTGAAGAGACGCTCACACATAAATCTCTCAACCTCGCCGGGATCCACTCTCACATTGGTTCACAGATCTTTATCAACGATGGTTTTGAAGTCGCTGCAACTCGGTTGATCGAATTGCTTGCGAAGTATCACGAACACTTTGATCTGCAATTGCCAGAACTCGATCTCGGGGGAGGATATGGAATCGCATACCTACCTGGTGAGAGCGGCCTAGACCCAGATGAAGTAATGGGTGCAATCGCAGAAGTAGTAAAGAGCGAATGCGAAAAGCATGGATTGAGAATTCCAAAGATTTCGATCGAGCCTGGTCGACATATTGTTGGACCAACGACGACGACGATTTATGAGGTTGGGACGACGAAGAGCGTTGAGCTCGAAGGTGGACTCACACGTCGATACATCTCGATTGATGGTGGCATGAGCGACAACATCCGACCATCTCTTTATGGCGCGAAGTACACGGCGCTATTGGCCAATCGCCTCTCAGAGGCGGCAACCGTTGATTCCCGTATCGTCGGAAAGCATTGCGAGACCGGAGATATTGTTATTCGCGAGATTGATCTGCCTGAAGATATCGTCCCAGGCGACCTCATCGCAGTCCCTGCGACCGGCGCTTATGGCCGTTCGATGGCGAGCAATTACAACCATATTCCACGTCCTGCTGTCGTCGCCGTGAAGGATGGGGTGGCCAGGCTGCTCACTCGGCGCGAGAGCATTAGCGATCTACTCGCATTGGATATCTGAGATACTTAACCCCTAGCGTTTTGGCGAACCCTCGCTGATCCCTGAATCTGGAACTATGTAGGAGTTGATCTCGTGGCAGGCCGTACCTTGGTAGGTAAGACCCTTAACGTTGGAATGCTCGGCTGTGGCAATGTCGGCGCTGAAGTAGCACGTCTGCTCGTCGCAAATGCCTCTGACTTGGCATCCCGTGCTGGTGTTCCCTTAATTCTCACGAAGATCGCAGTCCGCGATCTCACCATCGATCGACCTGGAATTCCAAAGGAACTCTTCACCACCGATAGTGATTCGATCGTCAACGATCCCGATATTGATCTCGTCATTGAAGTTATGGGCGGAATCGAACCGGCTCACGAATTGATCTTGACCGCAATGCGCAATGGCAAGGCAGTTGTCACAGCGAATAAGGCGCTCCTCGCTCATCATGGCGCTGAGCTCTTCCATGCATCAGATGAAGCAGATGTGGATTTCTACTACGAAGCAGCAGTGGCTGGAGCAATTCCAATTCTGCGCCCACTTGCAGAATCACTCGTTGGTGATCACGTTGAACGCGTCATGGGAATCATTAACGGAACAACAAACTTTATTCTCACAAAGATGCACGAGCATCCAGGCTTCTCCTTTGCAGATGCCTTGAAGGAAGCTCAAGCACTTGGCTATGCCGAAGCTGATCCCACAGCAGATGTAGAGGGCTTCGATGCTGCTGCAAAGGCTGCCATTTTGGCCGGACTCTCCTTCCACTCGGTCGTGACTGATGCTGACGTTTATCGCGAAGGAATCACAAAGATCACCGCCGAGGATGTCGCTGTCGTCCAAGATATGGGCTTTGTTATTAAGCTGCTCGCGATCGCTGAAGCGAATGAAGCTCACGGTTCGCGGGAAGAGACCATCACTGTTCGCGTCCATCCAACTGCGATTCCCAAGACGCATCCGCTTGCATCAGTCCGCGAAGCCTTCAACGCAGTATTCGTTCAGTGTGAATCTGCCGGAGAACTCATGTTCTACGGTCGTGGAGCAGGTGGCGCACCTACAGCATCAGCGATTTTGGGTGACTTAGTAGCGGTAGCCCGTAACCGCAATGAGGGCAGCCTTGGACCTACCGAGACCGACTATGCCGATCTTGATATCGCACCGATAGGCGTAGCACGTACTCGTTATCTCATTCGCCTTCATGTCTCTGACCGACCCGGTGTGCTTGCATCGGTCGCCCAAACCTTTGCTGCAAATGCAGTGTCGATTATGACCGTCCGCCAAAGCGGGGGAGGCAATAATGCCGAACTCACCGTAATGACTCACATTGCAGCCGAATCAGATCTCGCAAACACTGTGAAGGATCTCGAAAAACTCGATGCTGTCTCTGATGTAGTCAGCGTCATCCGCGTGGAAGGTATTCGGTAATGGCGATCTTCGGAAAGAAGAAGAGTGGCGCCCATCAATGGCGCGGAGTGATCGATGAGTATCGCGATCGCCTCCCTGTCTCATCAAAGACACCAGTCGTCTCATTGCGCGAGGGCGGAACACCACTTGTAGCGGCCTGCGTTCTCTCTGAGATGCTCGGAAATGAAATTTGGCTCAAGGTCGAGGGCGCAAATCCAACTGGATCTTTCAAAGATCGCGGTATGACGATGGCGATCTCAAAGGCAGCCGAAGATGGTGCCAAGGCTGTTATCTGCGCATCTACTGGAAATACATCTGCATCGGCTGCTGCCTATGCAACGAAGGCGGGAATGATCCCAGTCGTTCTTATTCCGCAAGGCAAAATTGCCATGGGTAAGTTGGCTCAAGCGATCGCCCACGGATCGCGTTTGATTCAGGTAGATGGCAACTTCGATGATTGCCTCAATCTTGCGCGCGAACTTTCACAAGAGTATCCAGTCGCACTTGTTAACTCAGTCAATCCATTCCGCATCGAAGGGCAGAAGACCGCAGCCTTTGAAGTCGTAGATCTCTTGGGCGATGCCCCGGATCTGCATGTACTCCCAGTTGGCAATGCTGGAAATATCACTGCTTACTGGAAGGGCTATAACGAGTATTACTCGGACAAGGTCTCGTCAAAGTTGCCGCAGATGTGGGGTTTCCAGGCTGCCGGTGCCGCGCCACTTGTGTTGGGACATCCAGTGGCTAACCCAGAGACGCTCGCGACTGCTATTCGTATTGGAAATCCTGCTTCGTGGGATCAGGCGATTGCAGCCCGAGATAACTCTGGCGGCCTCATTGACTCGGTCACTGATGAAGAGATTTTGAATGCCTATCGTCTCGTTGCAGCGAAAGAGGGCGTCTTCGTTGAGCCATCATCTGCGGCTGGTATTGCAGGTCTCATTAAGAAGCAGGCAGAAGGAAAGCTTCCACGCGGCAAGAAGATCGTTATCACCGTAACTGGAAATGGCTTGAAGGATGTCGGGCATATTCTGGATCATGCATCTGCCCCAGTTGTTGTGCCGGTTGATATTAAAGCCGCTGCACAAGCGATGGGTCTCTAAGGAGCCACCCATGTCAACGAACCGACTCACCTTCAAATCAAATCTTGCGCAGATCAGTGTGCCTGCAACATCGGCGAACCTTGGGCCAGGCTTTGATTGCTTTGGGTTAGCAGTTGAGATGCGCGATCGTTACGCCGCTCAGATTCTTGATGAGGCGATCTTCGATGTCGATGTGAGTGGTGAAGGCGCAGAGGATCTCAAGAAGGATAAGACCCACCTTGTTATTCGTTCGATGCTTCGTGGCTTTGAACATATGGGACAGAAGCCTCGCGGAATCGCACTTCGCGCTTTGAATGTAACCCCACATAGTCGCGGACTAGGATCGAGTTCGTCAGCAATTGTCGGGGGATTGGCTCTGGCTCGCGCACTCGTTCATGGTGGGGAATCGCTTTTAACCGATGATGAGATGATCGCACTTGCTACTGAGATTGAAGGACATCCAGATAACGTTGCTGCTGCCGTGCTTGGCGGTGCCACGATTGCGTGGATGGAGAATGGAATCGGCCGGGCTGTGAAGATTGATGTTCACGAGAAGATCAAAGCCTTGGCATTTATCCCTGCTGCGGGAGTCTCGACTTCTAAGGCGCGAAAGTTATTGCCGGAGACGGTGCCTCATGCAGATGCGGCTGCCAATGCGGGCAAAGCGGCGCTGCTCGCGCATGCGCTCTCACATCGCCCTGATCTACTTCTGACTGCAACTGAGGATTTGATCCATCAGCAATATCGTTCAAGTGTGATGGCGAAGAGTTTTGAACTGGTTGAGCGCTTCCGAGCTGCGGGCGTTGCTGCCACGATCTCTGGAGCTGGCCCAACAGTCTTGGTTTTGCATACCTCATCAGAGACCGAGGTCGAAGAGATGGTCCTCGCCGCGGGCTCTTCCTTTGCTGTGAAGCACCTTTCGATCAGCCAGCAGGGGTATCAACAGGCCTAATTTTGGGCATATCTGCTCGAATGTGCTACCTTTTGGGAGTCGCAAGGCCCGCCGGAAACAACTGAGGCGAAGAACGCTTAAGACAATCACTACAAAGCAAAATCACTTGTACAAATCCATCGCTTGAAAAATTAGAGAAGTTATCTCTAATGGGGATTACCTCGGTTTAGCCGAAGAACCCCGTTACTCATTACATTAAGGAAAGCATGTCTTCAACAGATATCGATAGCACCGAGAAGTCCGCGAAAGCGAAGAAGGACTCCGGCGAACTATCCGCAATGACAGTGACCGAGCTCAAGAAGGTCGCAGGCGCACTTGGTATTGATGGCGCCGCAAAGTTGAGCAAGGGTGATCTCGTCTCCTCGATCGCAGATCTCCAGGCAGCAAATCGCGAAGCTGCAAAACAAGAGCGTGAAGAGAAGCGCTTGGCCCGCCAAGAGGCGCGCAATAAGAAGAATTCAGGTTCTGCAAAGGGCCGCTCTGAAGGTTCAGATAATGATTCAGATGAATCAGAGGATTCATCGCCACGTAGCAATAACGAAGAGCGCGGCAGCAACGATCGTAATGATCGCGGAAATAACGATCGTAATGATCGTAATGATCGCGGCAGCAACGATCGAAATGATCGCCGTGACCGTAATGATCGTGGTGACCGCGGCCGAGGTCGCGATCGCAGCCGGTTCCGTGACCGTGGCGACCGCCCAGAGCGTGGCGAACGCGGCGAGCGTGAAATTCAGATCTCAGAAGATGATGTCTTACTTCCAGTAGCAGGCCTACTCGACATCCTCGATTCCTATGCATTTATCCGTACAACCGGATACCTGGCTGGACCAAACGATGTCTACGTATCACTCCAGCAAGTGCGTCGTTATGGCCTTCGCAAGGGCGATGTCATCACCGGTCAAGTACGCCAGCCACATGAGGGGGAGCGTAAAGAGAAGTTCAATGCACTCGCAAAGCTCGATACCGTTAATGGCTCAGATCCCGAGGAGTCACGCAATCGCGTCGACTTTGCAAAGCTAGTTCCGCTCTACCCACAAGAGCGCCTTCGCCTTGAGACCGAACCAGGAATTCTCACCACTCGTGTCATCGATCTGATCGCACCAATTGGTAAGGGCCAACGCGGTCTGATCGTTTCACCACCAAAGGCTGGTAAGACGATGGTCCTTCAATCCATCGCAAATGCGATCACGACAAATAATCCAGAGTGTCACCTCATGGTTGTTCTCGTCGATGAGCGCCCAGAAGAAGTTACAGATATGCAGCGCAGCGTTAAGGGTGAAGTCATCGCTTCGACCTTCGACCGCCCAGCAGATGATCACACCTCAGTTGCCGAACTTGCGATCGAGCGCGCAAAGCGTCTCGTCGAACTTGGCCACGATGTCGTAGTTCTGCTCGATTCGATTACTCGTTTGGGCCGCGCATACAACATCTCAGCTCCTGCATCAGGCCGTATTCTCTCCGGTGGTGTTGATTCAGCTGCTCTCTATCCACCAAAGAAGTTCTTTGGTGCAGCACGTAATATTGAAAATGGTGGATCGCTCACCATCCTTGCAACCGCTCTCGTCGAGACTGGTTCGAAGATGGATGAAGTTATTTTCGAAGAGTTCAAGGGCACCGGAAATATGGAGCTCAAGCTCGATCGTAAATTCGCCGATAAGCGCATCTTCCCGGCAGTTGATGTCGATGCATCTGGTACCCGTAAGGAAGAGATCCTCATGGGCACAGAAGAGCTCAATATCGTATGGAAGCTCCGCCGCGTCCTTCACGCCCTCGATAGCCAGCAGGCGCTCGAACTCTTGCTCGACAAGATGAAGGGCACCAAGTCCAACGTGGAATTCTTGATGCAGATCCAGAAGACCACCGCTGACGGGGATAAGTAGGGCTAGTTACGCTATCAAGAGAAGATAGGCGAGGGTTTTGCCCTATCCGAGCTCTCGAGTAGACTTCACCCATACCTACTGGTTCACCGGTTCGCCGGACCCAGCCACTTCCATATAAAGGATTACCCATGAAGCCAGAGATCCACCCAGAATATGTAGAGACAACTGTTACATGCGGTTGCGGTGAAGTTTTCACCACCAAGTCCACAAAGACCACTGGTTCGATCTACGTTGAAGTCTGTTCCGTATGCCATCCGTTCTACACCGGCAAGCAGCGTATCCTCGATACAGGCGGCCGTGTTGCAGCGTTCGAAAAGCGTTTCGGAAAGAAGTAGCTCACTTTCAAGACCCCACATCGCACCCGCTTGGGTGCGTGGGGTCTTTTTTATTGCCCAAATGTATTGTTCAAGTTTTTTCATTTCATTGAGACCAAAATTGAGATCAAAGGAGTAAGTCGTGGCGGAACGTTTTGGAACGATCCCAGCGCTCCTTGCTGAGTACGAAGAGCTAGAGCGCGAACTCGCTGATCCAAGCATTCACTCTGATCAGGGTAAGGCCCGCCAACTTGGAAAGCGTTATGCCCAACTTGGTCCAGTAATCGGTGGCTACCGCGCGTATAAATCTGCGGAAGATGATCTTGCGGCTGCCAAAGAGTTAGCAGCAGATGACCCGAGCTTTGCAGAGGAGATTCCCGCACTTCAGGCGGCCTACGATGCTGCTGGCGAGAAGATGGAAGAGCTCTTGCTGCCACGCGACCCTAATGATGATCGCGATGTGATCCTAGAAATTAAGGCCGGCGTCGGCGGCGATGAATCAGCGCTCTTCGCGGGCGACTTGCTTCGCATGTACCAACGCTATGCAGAGAAGCACAATTGGAAGACCGAGATTATTGATTATGCCGAATCCGAGATGGGTGGCTACAAAGAGATCTCGATGGCCGTGAAGTCCAAGGGCGTAGCAGAAATTGGCCAATCACCTTATGCAAAGTTGAAATTTGAAGGTGAAGTTCACCGAGTCCAGCGAGTACCTGAGACCGAATCACAAGGCCGTATTCATACATCTGCAGCCGGTGTTCTGATCTTGGCGGAAGCCGATGAAGTGGATGTCGAAATTCGTCAGCAGGATCTTCGAATCGATGTCTATCGCTCATCTGGCCCGGGTGGACAGTCTGTGAATACCACCGACTCTGCCGTTCGAATCACCCATATTCCAACAGGTGTTGTGGTCTCATGTCAGAACGAGAAGTCTCAGTTGCAGAACAAAGAGTCAGCGCTGCGCATCTTGCGTGCGCGCCTCTTGGCCCATGCTCAAGAGCAGGCCGATGCCGAAGCCATGGCACAACGTAAATCGCAGGTGAAATCCGTGGATCGCTCTGAGCGCATCCGCACATATAACTTCCCAGAGAACCGACTCTCAGATCACCGAGTGAACTTCAAGGCTTCTAACCTTGATGCGGTGCTTAATGGCGAATTAGATCCTGTCATCGATGCACTTCTCGATGCTGACAAGGCCGAACGTCTGGCAACAGCGGGGGAGTAATGGCTGCCCAGATCCGCGAACTTCTTAAGGTCGGGAAAGATCGGTTAGCCGAGAAGAAGATCTCACCTATCGATGCTGAGTTATTACTGGCTCACGCTCTCGGCGTAACCCGGATGGAGCTGCATGCTCGTACTGTCGAGCTAGAGGCAGCGGAGTTTGAACGAATCTCGGATGAGTTCTCAGACCTGATTGCAGAACGACTTACCGGTCGCCCCACCCAATACATTATTGGCGAGGCACCGTTTCGTTATTTGAGTTTTGATGTCGGCGAAGGTGTCTTAATTCCACGACCTGAGACAGAACTCTTGGTGGATGAAGTTCTTCATCAACTTGGCCGATTTACCGATCCAGTGAGTATTGTCGATCTCGGATCTGGCAGCGGAGCCATTGCGATCTCGTTAGTCAGTGAGAGCGCAAAGAAGCGAGATATAAGGGTTATAGCGGTCGAGAAAGATGAGGCGACCCTGAAGTGGCTCAATCAGAATATTGCGAAATTTGACCTTCCGATTCGCGTCGTCCACTCATCGGCGCAGCACGCGTTAGAAGGCGTGAAGTGCGATGTTGTCGTGGCTAATCCACCGTATGTTCCAACGACTCAAGAGTTGCCAGAAGAACTTACCCACGAGCCAGCCGTAGCGCTCTTTGGTGGTTCCACTGATGGCATGGAGATTCCCCGTGAATTTATAGCGGCAGCTGCGCGATTATTAAAGCCAGGTGGCCTCTTCGCCTGTGAGCATAATGAAGTTCAAGGCCCAGATTTTGCTTCCGCTTTGAGTAGCGATTTTGAATCGATCGCACTCCATCGAGATTTCAATGATCGTCCCCGTTTTACGACGGCGATCCGAAAGTAGTGCGAAAGTAATTAGCGGACGCTACGAAGTACTGCTGTTACCTTTCCAAGGATCTCAGCGTTATCAGCTGGGATCGGCGCGTAATTATCATTGGCTGGCAAGAGCCAGAAGTGGCCATCCTTCTTTGAGAAGGTCTTCACAGTTGCTTCGCCATCGATCATCGCTGCAACGATCTCGCCCTTTTCGGCGCTCTTCTGAGATCGAATGACAACATAATCGCCATCGCAGATTGCGGCATCGATCATCGAATCACCTTTGACCTTGAGCATAAAGAGTTCACCTTGACCGACGAACTCTTCAGGAAGCGTGAAGCGGTCTTCAACCTCTTGTTGAGCGAGGATCGGTGATCCAGCCGCGATGGTTCCGAGCAATGGAATTGTGGTGCCCTTAGATGGGGCGATCTGATCATCTGGGGTGGAGACCTCAAGGGAGCGGGCGTTGGTCGCCTTGCGCTTGATATAGCCCTTCTTGGTGAGCTCTTCGAGCTGGTACTTCACCGATGCTGGGGAGGCGAGGCCGGCAGCCTCACCGATCTCACGCATGCTTGGTGGATAGCCCTGGGTATCCACCGCCTCCTTGATGACCTTCAGGATCAGCTGTTGGCGCTGCGTAAGGCCATGAGGGTCGATAGCGGGGGTCTCTAGAACAGTGGGGGCCGCCTTTTTAGCGGTCGGAGCCGCCTTTTTAGCGCGTGAAGAGGGGGTGACGGGGGAGGTCTTCTTTGTAGCCATAGGAAAAGGGTACCCCGACTTCTAGAGTTTGTCGAACATTTGTTCGGAAAAATGTTGCCGATGTCAGTGGGGTGGGGTATCTTTCTCATTAGAACAACTGTTCGAATCCCCTCGAAGAGTGTTTATAAAAGGTTGAAAAGAAAGTTGGTACCTCAGATGGCACAGAGCAAACTCACACGTCGTGGTCGTATCGTTGTACGAGCACTTACTGTTGGATCGCTATTAGTAGTGATTGGTGCTGGTTTTAGCGCCGTTGGTAATGCATCTGAAAAGACAATCTCTTCAACTCCAACAACATCAGGGTATATCCGCGTCGTTGTCGCTCCAGGTGAGTCACTCTGGTCCGTCGCCGCAATGGTCGCGGGTAACCGGGATGTGAATAGCGTCCTCGATGAGATCGTCCAGGCGAATGCCTTGGCATCGACCGATGTAGCTGTTGGAACACGCCTTCTCGTACCAACGAAGTAGTTCTCTGGCGGCCCTCCTCGGCTGTCCGTTTTACGATAGTTAGGGATATTTTCTCCCTATAAAAAGTGCGACTTCATAGGAGTTTGGCCTGCATTCATCTCGACACGCCGCGAGGAATCGATAGAACTCTAAAGTCGAGGTGTACGGTTGGCACAAGATGTAGGGGTTAAAGTAAGAAAACCGCCCATTAGTTGTGGTTTTACGCTAATCTCCTCCATCTGTCCCAGAATCGCCCCACAGGCGATGGGAAGAAACGAGAAGACGATGAACTGCCCATTCTGCCGCCACGATGACTCTCGAGTCGTCGATTCACGGCCGGTAGAAGAAGGTTCTTTGATTCGTCGTCGTCGCGAGTGCACAGCGTGCGGTCGTCGTTTCACGACATCTGAGACATCAGTTCTGCTCATCATCAAGCGATCAGGGGCGACAGAGCCCTTTAATCGCGAGAAGGTCATCAATGGCGTCCGTAAGGCCTGCCAGGGTCGTCCCGTGAACGATGATGATCTAGCTCTCCTTGCCCAGCGGGTCGAAGAATCCCTTCGCTCTGATGGCCAAGCAGAGGTAGAAGCTCAGGAAGTCGGTATGGCGATCCTCGCGCCACTCCGTGAATTAGATGAGGTGGCCTACCTGCGTTATGCCTCGGTATACCGTAACTTTGCCTCCCTCGAAGATTTTGAAGGCGAGATCGCACTTCTCCGCGCCGCTCCTTCAACTCACGATTTATCAGCAACACCGGTTTCACTTTCTACAAAAACGCTCTCCCCGGCGAATAACTAAGTACCTGTACTACCCGCACCACTTTTACCCATTCATCAACACATAAGGAGCAGTACGAATGTCTATCGTTAATAAGCCCGCCGCGGAGCGCAAGTCCCAAGTAAAGAAGTTGGGTAAGGGCTTAACTATTGAACGTATCTACACCACAGCTGGTGTGCATCCTTATGATGAAGTGAAGTGGGAGCGCCGCGATGTCGTCCAGACAAACTGGAAGTCCGGCGAAGTCATCTTCGAACAAAAGGGAACCGAGTATCCAGATTTCTGGTCTGTGAATGCATCGACCATCGTGACCACCAAGTACTTCCGCGGTGCTGTCGGTCACGACAATCGCGAGGTCTCTCTTAAGCAAGTTATCGATCGTGTAGTTCTTACATACGTAGCATCAGGTAAGTTGAATGGGTACTTCGCAACCGATGCCGATGCAGAAGTTTTTGAACACGAACTCACCTACATGCTCTTGCACCAGGTCTTCTCTTATAACTCACCAGTCTGGTTCAACGTTGGAACCAATGCACCACAGCAGGTATCGGCATGCTTCATCTTGTCAGTAGATGACACTATGGATTCGATCCTCAACTGGTATCGCGAAGAAGGAATGATCTTCAAGGGCGGCTCAGGAGCAGGTCTTAACCTCTCACGTATCCGTTCTGCAAAGGAGCTCCTCAAGTCCGGTGGAACAGCCTCAGGCCCTGTCTCCTTCATGCGCGGTGCAGATGCATCAGCAGGAACAATCAAGTCCGGTGGAGCTACACGCCGTGCTGCAAAGATGGTTGTTTTGGATGTTGATCATCCAGATATCGAAGAGTTCATCGAGACTAAGGTCCGCGAAGAGGACAAGATCCGCGCACTCCGCGATGCAGGATTCGATATGGATCTTGGCGGCAAGGACATCATCTCTGTTCAGTACCAGAATGCAAATAACTCAGTTCGCGTAAGCGATGCCTTCATGCGCGCATACGAGAATGGTGAGCAGTTCGGACTCGTTGCTCGCGCAACTGGCGATGTCATCGAATCAGTCGATGCAAAGCAGCTCTTCCGTAAGATGGCAGAGGCAGCATGGGCATGTGCTGATCCAGGAATTCAATATGACGACACCATCAACGAATGGCATACCAACCCAGAGACAGGTCGCATCAATGCGTCAAACCCTTGCTCTGAGTACATGTCACTTGATAACTCATCATGTAACTTGGCATCACTTAACCTCTTGAAGTTCCTCAATGCAGATGGCTCCTTCGATACAAAGAAGTTCGTCAAGGCAACAGAGTTGATCATCACTTCGATGGATATCTCAATCTGCTTCGCTGACTTCCCAACAGAGCCAATCGGTGAGACAACACGTAACTACCGTCAGCTCGGAATCGGTTACGCAAATCTCGGTGCCCTCCTTATGGCATCAGGCCTTGCCTACGATTCAGATGGTGGCCGTCAGCTCGCTGGTGCGATCACATCACTCTTGACCGGTACTTCATACCGTCGCTCTGCAGAACTTGCAGGCATCGTCGGCGCCTACGAGGGTTATGCCCGTAACGCAGATGCTCACGCCAAGGTCATGAAGAAGCATGCAAATGCTTCACACTCAGCGAAGTCAGTATCGACTCTCGATCGCGATGTCTGGACCGAAGCGAATAAGCAGTGGGATCTTGGTATCGAGATCGGCACCAAGAACGGCTGGCGTAATGCGCAGGCTTCAGTTCTCGCTCCAACCGGAACCATCGGCTTGATGATGGATTGCGATACAACAGGTATCGAGCCAGATCTCGCTCTCGTGAAGTTCAAGAAGCTCGTTGGTGGCGGATCGATGCAGATCGTTAACCAGACCATTCCAATGGCACTTCGCAAGCTCGGCTATGCCGAAGAGACTGTTGAAGCGATCGTCGAATACATCGCAGCAAATGGAAATGTCATCGATGCACCAGGTCTCAAGACCGAGCATTACGACATCTTCGATTGCGCTATGGGGATCCGCTCAATCAGCGCAATGGGCCACGTTCACATGATGGCTGCTTGCCAGCCATTCCTCTCTGGCGCAATCTCAAAGACAGTGAACCTGCCTGCAGATGCGACAGTAGAAGAGATCGAAGAGGTCTACTACCAGGGTTGGAAGCTTGGCCTTAAGGCACTCGCTGTCTACCGTGATAACTGTAAGGTCGGCCAGCCGCTCTCAGATGGCAAGGGCGAGAACAAGGGAACTGATTCCAACGTCTCAGCCGCTGTTGCAGCACCAGCTCGCAAGCGCCTTCCAAAGTCACGCCCAGCAATGACTACATCATTCTCTGTCGGCGGCGCCGATGGATATATGACTGCCGGTGCATATGCTGATGGTGCGCTCGCTGAAGTCTTCTTGAAGCTCGGAAAGCAGGGTTCAACTCTTGCAGGCGTCATGGATGCCTTCTCCATCGCAGTATCTATCGGACTCCAGTACGGCGTCCCACTAGAGACCTTCGTAGAGAAGTTCACCAACCTACGCTTCGAACCAGCAGGCATGACCGATGATGCGGATATCCGTATCGCACAGTCGATGATGGATTACATCTTCCGCCGCCTCGCACTCGATTACCTCCCATATGAGACACGTTCAGCAATGGGTCTCTACACCGCATCAGAGCGCGCTCGCGCACTCGAGACCGGTGAGTACACACAGGATGCAACAGAGGCACCAGCACTCCCAAAAGCACCGGTTGCAACTGCGGCGGCTCCTGCGGTTGCAAGTAAGCCAGCTTCAGTAACTATCGAAGCGAAGCCAGCAGCGGATAACACCGCTGGTGTCGGTTCATCGATGGAACTCTTCGAGAAGATGAGTGGCGTGAAGTCAGATGCACCTCTCTGCATGACCTGCGGAGTGAAGATGCGTATGGCCGGATCATGCTTCGTCTGCGAAGGTTGCGGCAACACATCAGGTTGTTCCTGATAAGTAGCTCGTTCAATAAGAAGGGCCGCCAGTTACCTGGCGGCCTTTCTTATTGCTTGTAGTCTCATTGCTTATTGTCTTATTGCAATCTCATGGAGAAAACTTTGAAAGTTATCTCTTCTTAGCGACCTTCTTGGCTGCTTTTTTAACTTGCTTCTTCGCAACCTTCTTAACCGGCTTCTTGGCGACTCTCTTGGCAGGAGCTTTCTTAGCCACTTTTTTGGCTGGCTTCTTCGCTGCAGCCTTTTTAGCAACTTTCTTGGCTGCCTTCTTAACAGTCTTCTTGGCTGCCTTCTTAACAGTCTTCTTTGCGGTTCGCTTCGCCGCCACCTTCTTGACCGGCCGCTTCTTGGTGCGGCGAATCGGGACCTCGGGGATTTCGACGAGATATTCCATGGGGTAAGGGTAGTGGATAGCCTGATCGGATAGCCCTCATGCGAATAAGATCGTCACATGGGAATGCACGAGTTAGTAAGAGAGTACGAGCAGGCAACGGCTGATTTTCTTGCAGCGGCGAAGCAACTCACTGAGAGCGACCTCGATCAGGGACCAGCAGGAGAGTGGACACCACGCATGGTCGTTCATCACTTGGCACATGCCGATGCCTACTGTCTTACACGCATCATTCAAGTGCTCTCAGAGCCAGGCACCACGATCCGATCATTTAGTGAAGAGGCCTTGGCAACGAGCGAGTTGTTGAACTATCGGAGCGCACCGATCGAGCCAGCTATCGCACTCTTTACGGCAACGCGCACCGAGACCGCCCGTCTGCTACGCGGAACTACTGACGCTGATCTTGCTCGCACCTGTATTCACTCCGAATATGGCGAGATCACGCTAGAGGCGATGATCAAACATTTCACTGGCCACCCTGTTGGACATATTCAACAGATCTCGGATGCAGTCTCTCGTTAAGTGAGCGAATCCAATACCGCATTTCTCAAGAAGGTTCGATCTGCCCTTGCTGCAGCAGTCACCGCAATTGGGGGAGAGCCACGCGAAGGCCAAATTGAAATGGCCGAAGCTGTCGCAAACTCACTTGCGGATCGCCACCATCTCTTAGTTCAAGCAGGTACAGGAACCGGAAAGTCATTGGCATATTTAGTGCCGGCGCTGGTCTACGGCAAGAAAGTACTTGTCGCGACCGCGACGCTTGCACTTCAACGCCAACTCATCGAACGCGATCTGCCAAAGATTAAAGGAGCTCTCGAGAAAGAACTTGGCCGTGATCTCACCTTTGCGGTCTATAAGGGCGTTGGAAACTATGTCTGTCTTCAAAAGATGAATAGTGAAGGCAGCGATCCCGATGGTGAAGTTCTGCTAGAGATCGGAACGCTCGAAAAGGATGCGAAGCGATTACGTGCATGGGTCGAGACGCCCGGAGTCTCAGGTGATCGCGATGATGCACCTGTTGTTGATCGGCGGGTATGGATTGCCAATAGCACCTCAGGTAGAGAGTGCATGGGGGCGGAAGAGTGCCCATTTGGATCGCGTTGTTTTGCTGTTAATGCCAAGGCAAAGGCACAGACCGCCGACGTTGTCGTAACAAACCACACGCTTCTTGCGATTGAGATCGTCGATTCTCATCCGATCCTGCCTGAACGCGATGCCATCATCCTTGACGAAGCTCACGAATTTATGGATCGCACAACGCAAGCAGTAACTGAAGAACTTACTGCTGGACGGGTAGAGCGAGCCGCAAAGATGGCGAAGAAACATATGCCAGGCAAGGCGGCGATCGCCTTTGATAAAGCCGCCGATCTCTTTGCGGAAGCGCTGACCGACTACGCCAGTGATGTCCGCAATGACCCAACGAAGGCTGGCCGCATGCCCGAGTTGCCAAGCGTTTTAGAGGCGCCTACTCGCAAGATTAAAGAGTCAGCCGCGGCCGTCATTGCGCTGATTAATGCTGATTCAGAGATTATCGATCCAGACTCGCTAGCAGAGCGAGCCCGTGTAAAAGGCGCGACCCAAGAGGTCCTCACAACTGCAACAAAGTTACTCAAGCCAGGCCACGGTCAAGTGATGTGGTTTGAACCGAACTTCTCAACAATCTACTTAGCTCCTCTCCAAGTATCTTCCGTACTTCGCGAGAATCTCCTGACACGGACCCCAGTGATTGCAACATCGGCGACGCTCTCGGTCGGTAAATCATTTGATGCGATTGCCTCCTCGATTGGTTTCGTTGTGAATAAGAGTTCAACGGAGGAGGAAGAGCCTGAGAGTTTTGAGAGCGGCGAGATCGACCCAGCAAATGTGCAGATGCTCGATGTCGGGTCGCCCTTCGACTTTGCCAATCAAGGCATGCTCTATCTACCACGACATATTCCAGAACCAGGCAGAGATGGGCCGAGTATCGAAGCCCTCACCGAACTTGGCGAGTTAGCAGAAGCGGCTGGCGGGCGGACCTTAGCGCTCTTTAGTTCGTGGCGAGGCGTGGAGATGGCCGACGAACATCTTAGAAGAGTCTTGAAAGAGTTGAAGTTGCCGATCATCACCCAACGACGCGGCGATTCCGTTGGTCCGTTGGTTGATCGCTTCGCGGAAGATCCACGATCGATTCTCTTGGGAACGATCTCGCTTTGGCAGGGCATCGATGTGCCGGGCCCATCATGCACACTTGTAGTCATTGATCGCATTCCGTTCCCACGACCAGATGAACCTGTGATGGCGGCGAGAGCGGCAGAAGCTGATGAAGCCGGCGGTAGTGGTTTCATGCAGGTCTCACTCCCACGTGCAGCGCTCTTGCTCGCTCAAGGTACGGGACGGTTGATTCGCTCGATCGATGATCGTGGCGTGGTGGCGATCTTAGATTCACGTATTACGACGAAGCGTTACGGATCAATCTTGTTAAATTCGATGCCGCCGTTCTGGCGAACCTCAGACGCTGCGATTATCAAAGAGTCGCTCAAGCGATTAGATGCTCAATTCACCCAAGAGGGTCAATAACGCCGGCCACGAAGCTGCAAAGCTGGGGTGCAAATTCTTAAGCAGAACCTGATCGAACGGAACCCACTCGACTTGTAGTGCTTCATCATTGACGTGATGGGCTTCAACATCTTGATCCGCCTGACAGATCACCGTCCAATAGGCCCAATCACCATGATCATCGACATAGGTTTCGATCGGTCTAATAAGATCTTTCTCAATGCCACACTCTTCATGGCCTTCTCGCGCAGCGGCATCGAAGATCTCTTCATGAGAGTCGCGCGCACCACCTGGAATACCCCAGGTATCGCCGTTATGAACCCATGGAGCGCGGTGCTGAAGCAAGATTGCGCCGTCGCGAACAAGGAGGAGGCCAGCTGCGCCGTTGAGACCCCAATGTCGATTGCCACACGAGCACTCGACCCAACCATCACCATCGCGAACTGCCATGCCACAAACCTACCTCGTATCCACAGGAACACTTATCTGAATCTCCGATATCCACATCTCATCAAAGATGAGATCAACCGCCTTCTCGAGTCACCTACCCTGCATGGGTGTTCTCGATCAAAACCTTCTCGTTCTCGATCCTTCTCTCGATCGCACTCTTTGTAGGGGCAGTCGAGAGCACTCCAGCTCATGCGGCGCAGTGCACCAATAATGTCTGTATTGAAGTGCATACCGATCCAGTCACAGGGAAGGTGATCATCGATGCTACAAAGAAGATTCCTGGCTCAACCTCTGCGCCCGTTACATCAAAGTCGGCTGCACATCCGACAGTGAAGCCAACTCCTAAACCAACAGTGAAGCGAACCGTCAATCCCACACCTCGTCCTTATGTGCGGCACGTTCCTTATGTCTATCATCCACCTAAGCCAAAGCCAGCGGCAACGATCGCTACACCTAAAGAGGTTGCTGCAGTAAATCTGGCAGATCAAATTTCTCAACTACTTCCGATGCGACATATCTTTATCCAGCCCGCCACTGGCGTAATCGCGCAACTGCCTACATATTTCTGGACAGATACCAATCCACTCTTTAATACTGCCGCTCAGATTTTAGGAGTATCGGTGGGGGTGACACTTAACCCAACCTTTCTCTGGCAATTTGGAGATGGAAGCTCATTCACCACAACTCAACCTGGTGCCCAACTTCCAGATAAAACAGTCAAACATATCTATAAGAGGGCCGGCCATTTCACCTGCACACTGACGGTCTCATGGTTAGGGAATTGGAGCGCAGGCGGATACTCATACCCTGTAACTGGCGGTGCAATCATCCAGTCGTATTCGACGATCGTCACGGTCGCACCTGCGCCAACCCGCTTCGGCAATTAGCGCAACTCACAAGGATCGATTCTCCACAGCCTGATCTCCTGGCGCTAGTAAGAGGCGCAGGGGAGCGAGAACCTTCGGCCATGACAACACTTACCAATCCTCATGACCTATTAGCGGCAGTTCCATTCCTGATCGGTTATCACCCCGAAGAGTCGCTCGTTCTACTTTCAATTCGAGACCAGAGCGTGGGAGTCGCTATGCGGATTGATTTTCCGCAAAAGGTTGATCGGGAGCAGATCGGGGTGTTGATCGCCCATCTGCGCAGACAAGAGTGCGACGGAGTATTAGTCGTTGCATATCTACCCGCTGGCGCTGCTACGCCTAACCCAATCTCGCAAGAGCTCCGCCAGGCGATATCGGAAGCTGGAATAAGTGTGCACGAGAGCCTCGAGGTACGAAGCGGACGTTGGCGATCGATCATTTGTGGTGATGAAGAGTGCTGTCCACCTGAGGGCAATCCGTTGCCAGAGTTCACCGCTTCATCTGTGACGGCAGAACATGTTGCGGAGGGTGTTGCCCTTCCATATTCAGATGTGCACGAGTTGAGATCTTCGCTCTATGCGAAAGAGCCATCGGTCGCACTTCTTGCAGAACTGGCCAAGATCGATCCCATCGATTACTCCGCATCAGATTTCAATCAGTTGCAACGTGAGGGCGCCCTGGCGGTAGATCGCTTGATAGCCGAATTTGATGAGAAAGGTGTTGAAGTCAGTCGTGATCTCGTTGCACTTGTTCTCGTTCGGCTACGGGATCTACAGATCCGTGACTACGCACTCGGAATCGCAGATAGTGAAAATCATCTCCTGCTCACATCGCTATGGCGATGGCTTACCTCACTCGCTCCGCAGGGTTTCGCTGCAGCTCCTGCAACCTTGTTCTCCGAGTTGATGTATGAGAGCGGGGAAGGCGCGATCGCCACAAGGGCACTCGAGCGAGCATTTGCTGATACTCCGGATTACCCGCTTGCGAAACTTCTTCGCCGCACTTATGCCGCAGGGTGGGAGCCATCCCAATTTCGCCAGATGCGCTCAGAGCTCCATCCCAGGATCTGTCAGGCGCTCTTCGCCGACGCTTAGGCCAAGTGACTTTACATTCGCGTAACAAATCGCTGAGAGTGTGTATCCATGAGCGATGAGATGAGCAAGCAGGAGGAGTTCGTTCTCCGTACCCTGGAAGAGCGTTCGATTCGATTCGTACGCTTGTGGTTCACCGATGTCCTTGGCTTCTTGAAGTCTGTCGCGATCGCACCAGCAGAACTTGATTCAGCATTTGCCGAAGGTATTGGTTTCGATGGATCAGCGATCGAAGGGTATGCCCGCGTCACTGAGTCAGATATGTTGGCGAAGCCAGATGCTGCAACCTTTGCGATCTTGCCATGGCGTACCACCGCTCCTGGCGCGGCTCGAATGATCTGCGACATCACAATGCCAGATGGAACGCCATCTCAATCTGACCCACGGAATGTTTTAAAGCGAACTCTCCAACGCGCAGCCGATATGGGCTTCACCTGCTACACCCATCCAGAGTTGGAGTTCTTCCTCTTTAAGAATGCACCTGAAGCAGGAACAGCACCGATTCCGGTCGATCAAGGCGGATACTTCGATCACACACCCACTGCGATTGGCCAAGATTTCCGTCGCCAGGCAATCACCATGCTTGAGGCGATGGGTGTCTCAGTGGAGTTCTCTCATCACGAAGGTGCCCCTGGTCAGCAGGAGATCGATCTCCGTTATGCGGATGCTTTGAGCACGGCAGATAACATCATGACGGCCCGCCATGTCATTAAAGAAGTTGCACTCGATCAAGGCGTCCATGCCTCATTTATGCCAAAGCCATTCACGCAGTACCCAGGCTCTGGAATGCATACTCACTTCTCACTCTTCAAGGGTGAAGCGAACGCCTTCTATCAAGAGGGCGCACCGTTTGGTCTCTCACCGGTCGGCCGCTCCTTTATTGCCGGAATTCTCAAGCATGCCCGCGAATTCACCGCTATCACTAATCAATTCGTGAATTCGTATAAGCGCATCTCTGGCGAAGGCGAAGCTCCTGCATTCATCACCTGGGGTCATAACGACCGCTCATCGCTCGTTCGCATTCCGGCCTACAAACCATTGAAGGAGAACTCCACTCGCGTGGAAGTTCGTTCACCTGATTCAGCATGCAACCCATATTTGGCCTTTGCGGTCATCATCGCTGCTGGACTTGAAGGTATTGCTGGCAACTACGAACTCACTGAAAATGCGGATCCAGAAGCGCTGCCAATGAACCTTGATGAAGCGATCAAGGCGATGGAGAGCTCAGCCTTGGTTCGCATTACATTGGGGGAGCCAGTCTTTGAGTATGTCCTGCGTAACAAGCGCGCTGAGTGGACTGATTACAGCAAGCAGGTCAGCGCCTACGAGATCGATCGATATTTGCCGATCCTCTAAAGCTGATTTAGAGTAAGGCCTATGAAGCGCAGCCTCCTCCTTAGCTGCCGTGGCGGGGCCAAGTAACCGGTCCCCTCGCCGCGGGGTTTGGTGTTGCCGGTTAACAACCAGATCCCAGCAGTGACACTGCACCTAAAAGTTTTATAAGGAGAATTGAAATGACCTTTCCAGAGCAGAAGCCTTCAAAGATGCCAGCGCATCGCTATTCACCATTTATTCCAGTCGATCTTAAAGATCGCACCTGGCCCACAAAACAGATCACAAAGACTCCGCAATGGTGTTCGGTAGATCTGCGCGATGGAAACCAAGCGCTCATTGATCCTATGGATCCGCAGCGCAAGCTTGCAATGTTCAACCTTCTCGTCTCGATGGGCTACAAAGAGATTGAAGTTGGATTCCCTTCCGCTTCTCAAATGGATTTCGACTTTGTTCGCAAGATCATTGAAGAGGGCCTGATCCCTGATGATGTTGTTATTCAAGTTTTAACCCAAGCACGCGAACCGCTGATCCGCCGTACCTATGAATCACTCAAAGGCGCGAAGCAAGCGGTTGTGCATCTCTACAACTCCACATCGACCCTTCAACGTCGAGTCGTCTTTGGCCAAGATAAGGCCGGGATCAAGAAGATCGCGACCGATGCCGCCACACTCTGCATGGAACTACGCAGCATGGTTCCGGATACAAAGGTCTTCTTTGAGTACTCACCAGAGTCTTACACTGGCACCGAACTTGAATTCGCACTTGAAGTTTGCGACGCGGTCAACGATATCTTCATGCCAACCCCTGACCATAAGACGATCATCAATCTTCCGGCCACGGTCGAGATGGCGACACCTAATGTCTACGCAGATTCGATTGAATGGATGCATCGCAACCTCAAATATCGAGATAGCGTCGTTCTCTCACTTCACCCACATAACGATCGCGGAACAGGTGTAGCTGCAGCCGAACTCGGCTATCTAGCTGGCGCCGATCGTATTGAAGGAACGCTCTTTGGCAATGGTGAACGAACTGGCAATGTCTGTCTCGTCACCTTGGGTCTCAACCTCTTTAGCCACGGCATTGATCCGCATATCGATTTCTCCAATATCGATGAGATTCGTCGCACTGTTGAATATTGCAACCAATTGCGCGTACCCGAACGCCATCCATACGGTGGAGACCTTGTCTTCACTGCCTTCTCTGGTTCGCACCAAGATGCGATTAAGAAGGGCTTTGATCATATGGCGATTGATTCAGCGGCCGCTGGCGTCCACGTCGATCAACATACCTGGGCGGTTCCATACCTTCCGATCGATCCGAAGGATATTGGTCGATCCTACGAAGCGGTTATTAGAGTTAATAGCCAATCAGGTAAGGGCGGCGTCGCCTACTTGATGAAGAGCGAACACCACCTCGATCTACCTCGACGATTGCAGATTGAATTTAGCCAAGTAGTTCAAGCAAAGACCGATCACGAGGGTGGGGAAGTAACACCTGCTGCCTTGTGGCAGATCTTCGAGGATGAGTACCTTCCCGCGGATTCAAATACTTGGGGTCGATTCCGACTCAAAGGCTTGAGTCAGTCATCGCATATGGATGAGGATGTAAAGCTCTCGGTTGATATTGCTGATAACGGTCAAGTTCAGAGCTTCTCCGGAAGCGGCAATGGACCGATCGCTGCCTTCATTCACATCATCTCTGGCTACACCGATAAGCAGGTTCGAGTCCTCGATTACTACGAGCACGCACTCTCGGCTGGTGGAGATGCGAAGGCTGCCGCCTATCTCGAGTGCGAAGTCGACGGGAAGACATTCTGGGGAGTGGGAATCGACCCCTCGACCACAACTGCGGCACTTAAAGCGGTGATTTCGGCGGTCAATCGCGCTCTTCGCACCTAATCACCACTACCTTCTGAGGGTGGCGGTATATCGAGATCAAGCAGTGGTGCTGCGAACCCAGAAGTTGGGCGAAGCTGACCGGATCATCACTCTGCTTACTCGCGAACATGGCCGAATTAAGGCCGTTGCCAAGGGTGTACGCCGAACGAAGTCGCGTTGGGGCGCTCGCCTTGAACCGACGAGCCATGTCGATCTCCAGCTCTACTCAGGGAAATCTCTCGACACTATTACCCAAGCGGTGAGCATCGAGAACTTTGGCGAGCGTTTGAGCGAGAACTATCAACATTGGACTGTTGCTAATGCGATCCTTGAGTCAGCCGAGCGTTTTACCCAGAACGAACATGAGCCTGCGCTCCAGCAGTACATCCTCATTACCGGCGCACTGAAGGCGCTCGCCCATGAGAGTTACGACCCATCACTCATTCTCGATGCCTACATGCTGCGCTCGCTCTCGATCGCCGGGTATGCGCCTTCACTGATGAACTGCTCAATCTGTGACGAGCCCGGACCTCATAAGTTCTTCTCTCTTGTCGGCGGAGGATCGGTCTGCACAACGTGCAAACCATCTGCCGCACCGACCCCCGCACCAGAATCGTTGGCGCTCATGTCTGATCTGCTTTCGGGGGATTGGGAGTCGGCATCTGCTTCAGAACTTCGACATCGCCGAGAAGCCTCCGGCTTGATCTCGGCATATCTGCAGTGGCACCTTGAAAGAGGTTTACGTTCCCTTCCTCTCGTTGAGAGAATGTAGCCGTGTCACCATCCAAGCCATCGAAACCATCAAAGAAGGTCATCGCACCAACGCCGCATCCAACAGGTGTGCGCCCACCAAAGCTCAAACCAGAACAGATTCCTGGTCACGTCGCAATCGTGATGGATGGCAATGGCCGCTGGGCAAAATCACGAGGCTTGGCGCGAACTGCAGGACATGAGGCGGGCGAAGCATCACTACTTGATGTTGTGCATGGAGCGATTGAGATCGGCGTAAAGGAGATTAGCGCCTACGCCTTCTCTACTGAAAATTGGCGTAGGTCGCCCGATGAAGTGAAGTTCCTGATGGGCTTTAATCGCGATGTTATTCGTAGGCGTCGTGATGAGATGAATGATTTAGGTGTTCGTATTCGATGGGTTGGCAAAGAGAAACGTCTTTGGAAGTCGGTTATCGCTGAACTACAAGAAGCGGAAGAGCTGACGAAGAAGAACAAGGTCCTCACTCTCAATATGTGTGTGAATTACGGTGGCCGAGCAGAACTTGTCGATGCAACGATTGCGATTGCGCAAGAAGTTGCGAAGCGAAAGTTAAAGCCAGAGGCGATCACTGAGAAGTTGCTCTCAGCCCACCTTTATAACAGCGATATGCGCGATGTCGATCTCTTCTTACGTTCCTCAGGGGAGCAGCGGACGTCAAACTTCCTGCCGTGGCAATCTGCTTATGCTGAGATGGTTTTCATGGATGTCTTGTGGCCAGATGTCGACCGACGAACACTGTGGGAGGCGATAGAGATCTACGCCGAACGTGAACGAAGGTTCGGCAAGGCGTAAAGGATTATTCCAGCAACTAAGCCCCAGAATGGTGAGCCAAGTTGTAGTGGATGGATTCCACTGATCGTTACCAGCACTGTTACTAGTGCAGCTTCGCGACCGCGGCTCTCACTCACTGATTCATGGAGCGAATTCGCAAGTGCTGGAAAGAGCGCTAATCCCGCTAATGCGGCGAGCATCGCTGCAGGAAGTGCGCCGAAGAGCGTAAGGATAGAAGAGCCGACAATGCCAGCGGCGATATAGACAAGGCCAGTGACGACGCCTGCGGTATATCGAGTTGATCGATCCGGGTCGGCATGTTCTCCTACGGCAATACTTGCAGTGATCGCTGATGTGTTTACGCCACTATTAAGGAATCCAGCGCTGACCAACGAGAACATTCCTGACACAACGAGTGATTGACTGTGCGGAGCCTTATAGCCATTGCTTTTGAGCACAGCAAAGCCTGGTGCGAATTGGGTAGCCAAGGTGAGCAGGAACATCGGGAGTGCGAGGTTTACTAACGAGCTAAGAGTGAAGTGCGGATTCACCCAGACCAAGTGCGTAATGCCAAAGTGCGGGGAGTGCAGTGAGATCTTCTTTGTGATCGCCGAGATCACTACGCCAACCGCTAGGACGAGTACCACTGGTGCGCGCATCGAGAGTATTCGAGCCAAGAAATAAGCAATAACCATTCCGGCGACGATCCATGGGTCAACCGAAAATTGTGTGAAGATGCCGACGCCAAAGTTGAAGAGCACACCCGCGAGCATCGCCATCACGAGCTGATGAGGGATCGCCTTCATGATGCGTGGCATTACCTTTGTTACGCCGACCACGATGAAGAGAAGAGAGACAATCACGTAGGAGGCAACCGCCTCTTCAATAGAGTGGGTTTGCAGGCTAGTGACTAAGAGGACGATCGCTGCGGTGGAAGTTGAGCCGATCATCGGCATTCGGTAACGCAACGATAAGTAGAGGCCTAGCGCTCCTGACATTACCCACGAGGAGCAGATCCAGGTCGCGGTTTCCGCGGAAGTAAAGTTTCCAGCCTTTGCCGCCTCTAACATGATGACGATCGGCCCGGTCGCTGCGACAAGTACTACGAGCACGCCAGAGATGAGCGAGCTAATGCGAAGCGAACGTGGAAAATCACGGAGGTTGGCCCAGAGTGCACGAGGTGCGGATGTGTTCTTCGTTCCCTTATACAAGTCAGAGCCCATATGGCGATTCTAAGTCCCGATAGCGGGTAAAATTACGATCCTTGCAGCCCGCAAGAGAAGTAAAAGCCGACAGCCAGCCGGAGGAGAAAATCATGGCCGCAGATCGTTTAGAGACAATTGTTAGTTTGGCTAAGCGCCGTGGGTTCGTCTACCCATCATCTGAAATTTATGGCGGATTACGCGCATCCTGGGATTACGGCCCATTGGGCGTTGAGCTCAAGAACAATGTGAAGCGCCAATGGTGGCGTTCGATGGTTCAGGGACGCGAAGATGTCGTCGGTCTCGATTCTTGCGTGATCTTGGCTCGTGAAGTTTGGGAGGCATCAGGCCATGTTGAGACCTTCACCGATCCGCTCACCGAATGTACTGAGTGCCACAAGCGCTACCGCGCCGATCATTTAGAAGAGGCCTTTGAAGCGAAGAATGGCCGCAAGCCAACATCTATGGATGAAGTGAATTGCCCGAATTGCGGCAACAAGGGAAAGTTCACCCAGCCAAAGCAGTTCTCGGGATTACTCAAGACCTATCTCGGCGCCGTTGAAGATGAGAGTGGTCTGGCATACCTGCGTCCAGAGACAGCACAAGGTATCTTCATCAACTTCGACAATGTCGCGCAGACCTCTCGAAAGAAGCCACCATTTGGTATCGGTCAGATTGGAAAATCTTTCCGTAACGAGATTACGCCAGGAAACTTTATCTTCCGTACCCGTGAATTCGAACAGATGGAGATGGAGTTCTTCGTCGTCCCAGGAACAGATGAAGAGTGGCATCAATATTGGATCGATACCCGCTTGGCTTGGTATACCGGCCTAGGAATTAATCCTGATCGCCTCCGTCTCTTTGAGCACCCGAAAGAGAAGCTCTCGCATTATTCAAAGCGCACCGTTGATATCGAATACAAGTTCGAATTCAATGGAACCGAATGGGGCGAGCTCGAAGGTATTGCAAGCCGTACTGACTTTGACCTGAAGGCTCACGGCGCAGCATCTGGCAAGGATCTCTCGTGGTTTGATCAAGAGAAGAATGAGCGTTGGGTTCCGTATGTCATTGAACCTGCGGCAGGCGTTGATCGCTGCACACTCACCTTCATGATGGATGCCTTTACTGAGGATGAAGCACCTAATTCAAAGGGCGAGATGGAGAAGCGAGCTGTGATGAAGCTTGATTACCGCCTCTCGCCAATCAAGGTAGCTGTTCTTCCGCTATCGCGTAATGCCGATCTCTCACCAAAGGCGCGCGATCTCGCCGCAGAACTTCGTCAGTATTGGTCTGTCGACTTCGATGATTCAGGTGCGATCGGTCGCCGTTATCGTCGTCAAGATGAGATCGGAACGCCATTCTGTATCACGATCGACTTTGAGACACTTGAAGATCAGGCCGTGACTATTCGCCATCGCGACACCATGGCACAAGAGCGAATCGCCCTTGATCAAGTACAGGCGTGGCTCGCTCCGCGTCTGCTCGGGTGCTAACTCAACCTGCACCACTTCGCCTTCCAATCTCCAACGGAGGGTTTGCAAATAACGAAGTGGTGCTTGATACACCAGTCGTTCTTGCGCCGATGGCGGGTATCACCAACTCTGCCTTTCGTACTCTCTGCCGGGAACAAGGTGCTGGCCTCTTTGTCTCCGAGATGGTTACTGCACGCGCTCTGATTGAGCGCCACCCCGAGACGCTTCGCCTCATCACCCCCGGTAAAGGTGAGTCACCTCGATCTGTGCAGTTGTATGCGGTGGATCCAGTCGTTGTGAGTAAAGCGATCACGATGTTGATGGAAGAGAATCTCGCCGACCATATTGATCTGAACTTTGGATGCCCAGTTCCAAAGGTCACCCGTCGTGGCGGGGGAGCAGCACTTCCTTACAAGCGTCGCCTCTTTGAAAATATTGTGAAGGCATCGGTTGATGCCGCCAAGCCATTTGGTGTTCCGGTCACAGTAAAGATGCGAGTCGGCATCGATAGCGATCATCACACTTATCTCGATGCTGCGATGGCGGCAGCGAATGCAGGTGTTGCCTGGGTTGCGTTACATGCGCGCACGGCAGAACAGATGTATGACGGTGAGGCCGATTGGTCGAAGATCACGGCGCTGGTTGAACACTTAAAGCCAACGGGCGTGCCAGTCCTTGGAAATGGCGATATTTGGAGCGGTGAAGATGGCGCCAGAATGATGGCGCAGACTGGTTGTGCTGGCGTAGTGGTTGGTCGCGGTTGCTTAGGCCGCCCATGGCTATTCGCAGATTTAGTCCGATCACTTCGAGGCGATTCAACGAAGTCTGAGCCATCCCTTGCTGAAGTTCGCGAGATCATGATTCGTCACGGCCACTTACTCGTCGAGTTCTTCGAAGCTGAAGGTCGTGCGATGCGTGATCTGCGCAAACATATGGCCTGGTACCTCAAGGGCTTCACCGTTGCGCGCGAGATCAGATCCTCGTTAGGAATGGTTGCATCCCTCGGTGAGCTTGAACATCTCCTTGCTCAGATTGATGATCAGCCTTATCCCACGTCTGTTTCAGAAGCTCCGCGCGGCAGAAAATCTCATGGTCGCAAGCCAACTCTTCCTGATGGTTGGCTCAATGATCCAGATGAGATTCCGGCGATCACCATCGATGATTCGGTCTCAGGCGGATGATCTTCCTCTTTAAAATATTTCGTCGGGTCTTCACGGTCTTACTGCTCTTAGTTGTTGTGGTGCCTTCATATTTCGCCTATTCCATTTGGAATGAGGGCCATCAAGCGCGCCCTGTAAAGAGTGATGCGATAGTCGTACTTGGTGCTGCGCAATTTAATGGCGTGCCATCAGAGATTTTGCAGGCGAGAATCGATGAAGCGAAGAAGGTTTATCGTCAAGGTCTCGCCCCACGAATCATTACGGTGGGTGCTAATGCGAAGGGTGATAACTTCACAGAAGCAGGCGCGAGCAGAACGACGCTCTTGGAGAACAGGGTTGCTAAGAGCGCTTTAGCTGCGATCCCGATTGGTCGAGATACTTTGAGTAGTACCGCCGCATATGTGAACTATCTTCGCGCACATAACCTTCACTCCATCATCATTGCAACCGATCCGTATCACTGTTATCGAGCGGAAGCAGAAGCGAAAGATATGGGCATTACGGCGAGTTGTGCCCCTGCAACGACGGGTCCCGCAGCAATCGATAAGGCTGGTTGGCGCTACATTCTTCGCGAAACAGGCGCATATCTCGCCTATAAGACCGTTGGGCACTTTGGGATTCACCTCACCGATCAGATCAAGAAGTAGGCTTCTCTCACTATGGTCCTTCAAGCAGCGCACGAACTTCCTGGTTACACAGCAGCAGATCGAGAGCGCTTCCTCGATGAACCAGCAAAGCGCGGTGGCCGAACTGAGTTCGCTCGCGACCGTGCGCGCATCATCCATTCATTCGCACTTCGTCGGCTTGCAGCGAAGACCCAAGTAGAAGTCCCTTGGGCATCGGATTTTCCACGCACTCGTCTCTCTCACTCCTTAGAGTGCGCACAGGTTGGACGCGAATTAGGCGAGGCCCTCGGTGCAGATCCAGATTTAATGGAGGGCGCCTGCCTCGCGCATGATTTAGGTCATCCACCTTTTGGACATAATGGTGAAGATGCACTGAATGAAGTGAGCGATGATGCTGGTGGATTTGAAGGGAATGCCCAATCACTTCGACTGCTCATCCGGTTAGAGGCGAAGACAGTTGATGCCGATGGCCGTTCAGTCGGTCTCAATCTCACTCGAGCATCACTGGATGCGGCAACGAAGTATCCATGGCCTCGTGCCACAGATATTCGTAAGTTTGGTGTCTACGATGATGATCTCGCCATCTTTGAATGGATCCGTCGTGGTACACCTGTAGGTGCGCAAGCGATGGAAGCACAGATTATGGATTGGTCTGATGATGTCGCGTACTCTGTCCATGATCTAGAGGATGCAATTGTTTCAGGACAGGTAAAGCTCGAAGCTCTACGTAGTGATATCCATCAACTCCACGCGATGGCGAAGAGTGGTTACTTGCCAGATATCACTGAGGCCGAGAGCGAGAGCGCGCTGACTAAGTTGCAATCACTTTCCTGCTGGCCTACTTCTTATGATGGATCACATCGCAATCTTGCGCGCTTGAAAGATCTCGCCTCGCAGCTGGTCGGACGCTTTGCACTCGCCGCTGAATCGGCAACGAGAGAGCAGTACGGTCAGGGAAGTCTCACTCGTTACAGCGCGAACCTCGTTGTGCCGCGCGAACAGCGAATCGAGGTAGCGCTCTTAAAGGCGATCGCTGGTCACTACGTCATCAGTGCCGAGTCCTCACAGAAGCGTTATGCCGAGCAGCAGATCATCATCAAGGAATTGGTAGAGATGGTCTACGCCGGGGGAGAGTCAGCGCTCGAGAGTTTCTTCATTGAGGATTGGCGCCAAGCCAGCAGCGATGCGCAGCGGCTGCGCGTAGCGATCGATCAGATCGCCTGCCTGACTGATCCAGGGGCATATGCCCTGCACAAGAAGCTCTCCGCTAAATCTCGTTAGGATAGGGATATGGCTGGCCGGATAAGAGATGAAGATGTCGCGTATGTGCGCGAACATAGTCATATCGACGATGTGGTCGGCGACTATGTACAACTCAAAGGTGCAGGTGGCGGCCAGAAAAAGGGCCTCTGTCCTTTCCACGACGAGAAGTCACCCTCATTTCACGTAACGCCATCGAAGGGTTACTTCCACTGCTTTGGCTGTCAGACCGGTGGCGATGTCATCGCCTTTTTGATGAAGCTTGAACACCTGACCTTTACTGAGACTGTTGAACGGTTAGCCGAGCGAATCGGTTATCAGCTGACCTACGACTCCAGCGGTCCTTCAACTCCTGGAATCAATCGATCACGACTTGTCGCTGCAAATACCGCTGCTGCAAAGTTCTATCAAGAAGAACTTGGCAAGCCTGGTCCAGCACAATTCGGGCGAGACTTCTTAAATGGTCGAGGTTTTGATCGAGCTGCAGCAGAACTCTTCGGCGTTGGTTATGCACCCGATGAGTGGGATGCGCTCTACAAGCATCTATCTGGTCTTGGTTATACCGATACCGAACTCAACACAGCAGGGCTCATCAAAGAGGGATCTCGCGGTGGCTTTATTGATCGCTATCGCAATCGCCTGATCTGGCCCGTGAAGGAAATCTCTGGCGATGTCGTTGGATTCGGTGCACGCAAATTGGCAAGTGACGAAAAGGATCAGGGCCCTAAGTATCTCAACACTTCAGAGACGCCTCTCTACAAGAAGTCACAACTGCTCTACGGCCTCGATATGGCGAAGAAAGAGATCGCTAAGAAGCGCCAGGTAGTGATTGTGGAGGGATACACCGATGTCATGGCTGCCCATCTTGCTGGCGTGACGACTGCGGTCGCAACCTGCGGAACTGCATTCGGCGATGATCACATTCGAATTATTCGTCGCTTACTCATGGACGATGATGCTTTCCGTGGTGAAGTGATCTTCACCTTTGATGGTGATGCAGCGGGGCAGAAGGCAGCGCTACGCGCCTTCGATGATGACCAGAAGTTTGTTGCGCAGACCTTTGTTGCGGTTGCGGCAAATGGCATGGATCCATGTGACCTTCGCCAAAGTGGTGGCGATGAAGCCGTTCGAGATCTTATTGCACGTCGAGTGCCACTCTTTGAGTTCGCGATTAAATCTGTTATCGCAGGGTATGACACAAAGACTCCTGAAGGTCGAGTAAGCGCTCTCAATCAAGTTGCACCACTGATTAGCAAGATCAAGGATGCCTCGCTCCGTCCTGAGTATGTTCGATCAGTTGCTGCTTGGCTTGGCATGGAAGTAGATGTTGTTACTCGAGCAGTGAAGAGTTCGGGTCCTAAGGGCTCGCATTCGAACCAACCTCTCTTAGAGAGTCGGCCAAGTGAGAGCGTTAACCTGAAAGATCCAATCTTGATGTTGGAACGAGAAGTATTGAAGGTAAAACTTCAGGTCTCTGAGTTGGCAGCGCCATGGTCCGAGCTAGAACCAGAAGTCTTCACTTACGCACCATATGCAGCACTTCGTGCCCGCATTGATGAGTCGCCCGATCAAGTGATCACCGATCTCCTTGATCGCACTGAGGATCCCGATCTTCGCTCGTTGATCACAGAACTTACCGTTGAGCCAATTCGCACCGATGGCGAAATTTCAGAGCGCTATATTCAATCGATCTTTGCGCGGTTGCGGGAAGTTGCCTTGAGCCGTGAGATCGCCGAGATCAAATCGACCCTCCAGCGCCTTAATCCAGTGGAGAATGAGGCTGAATACACCGAGACCTTCACCCGGCTCGTTGGCCTTGAGGCCAAGCGCCGGACACAGAAGGAGTTGGCGATAGGTGAGGCCCTTTAGTATCATTCCCGTGTTCAATCCCCTGTAGCTCAGTTGGTAGAGCACTCGACTGTTAATCGAGATGTCACAGGATCGAGGCCTGTCGGGGGAGCCAGCAAAACCCAGCATCTTGGGGTTAAATAGCCACATGGCTTCTAAGAAAATCGGTCTCGCCTCGTGGCGCAATCAACCTGCAGGCATTGCGATCCTGCGTCTCTGGCTCGGCGGAACCTGGGTCTATGGTGGTTGGGCAAAGGCGACTGATGTCTCCTTCTTGCGAGCATCAGGACCGAACTCATTTAGCGGGCAGTTGACCGGCTACATCGGGCATTCACCTATCTCTTTCCTACTCAAACGCATGCTCGAGCATGCAACGCTCTTCGCTTGGTTTGTCATGCTCTCAGAGTTTGCAATCGGTATCGCAGTCTTAAGCGGTGTTGCAATGGAGGCAGCAATCCTTGGTGGCTTCTCCGTCTCGATAATTCTCTGGCTCTCGGTGACGTATCACGTCCATCCATATTTCCTCGGAAGTGATCTGCCATTTGCAGCGGCTTGGCTCGCACTCTTCTTCCTCTGGCGCTCTTACTCACGCGCTGGTTCACGTGGTCGCACATCCGCTCTTGGTGGAATCATTCCCAACCTTAAGGATCGACGCGAAGTTGTTGGCATCTTGGGCGTAGCCGCAGGTGCCGTCATCGCATCCCTCGCTGGTGGATCTTTTAGACCGAAACTTAAAGTGAGCCCGACGATCGTCAAACTCGCCGATTTTCCTGTTGGTTCGACTATGCCATTCACTGCATCTGATGGCAGCCCTGCCATTCTCTTCCGCACAAACGCAGGCGTCTTCGCCTATAGCGCTATCTGTACCCACCAAGGCTGCACCGTCGCTTATGACAGCGCTGCGCATGCGATGAGCTGCCCATGCCATGGCGCAAAGTTCGATCCTGCCAACGGTGCCGTCCTGAATGGGCCAGCCCCAACTCCACTCTCAAAGATCAAGGTACAGATCAGCGGCGCTCATATTGTTCAAATATAAATGTAATATCCACGTAATCCAGATCGGGTAGGTTTCACGTATGGCTCAATTCATTCTTGAAGTAGGACTACCAGATCGACCAGGCTCCCTTGGTGCCGTCGCCTCCGCGATCGGCTTTGCTGGCGGAGATATTCGAGGACTTCAGGTCCTTAAGAATGAGGCAGGGCGTGGCTACGACGAGATCGTTGTGGCAATTCCAGGATCAGATCCAACAGATTTAGTGGATGTGCTTAGCCAAATCGGCGGCGTTGAAGTTCTCTCAATTAAACCGCTTTAAAACTCTCGTACGCATCTGAGATCATCGCTTCAAGATTTCTCGTTGGCTCCCAACCAAGGATCTCCTTCGCCTTTTCAATGCTGGCTATCAAGATCGCAGGATCACCATCGCGGCGTGGAGCATCAATGCGTGGAATCTCACTTCCAACAATTCGACTCGCACAATCAACAACCTCTTTTACGGAGTAACCGCCACCACTACCGAGATTGATGATCTCGTGGACTCCAGGCTTGAGCGCATCGAGTGCAAGTAAGTGAGCCTGCGCTAAATCGACGACGTGAACATAATCCCTAATACAGGTTCCATCTTTTGTATCCCAATCAGAGCCGAAGATCTTGAGTGGATTATCATTGGAAGCTTTTAAGACATTGGGAATGAGATGCGTCTCTGGGCTGTGGCGTTCGGCGAGCCAGTGGCCACCAGACTGCGCTGCGCCAGCGACGTTGAAGTAGCGAAGACTAATCGCGGCAAAGTTCTCTTCGGCCGCTAGATCGGTCAGAAGGTTATCGACAGCCAATTTGGTCTCACCGTAAGGGTTGGTGGGAGCGGCCTTATGCGTTTCTACTATTGGTTGCACCTTCGATTCGCCATAGGTTGCGGCGGAGGAGGAGAAGACGATGCGTGTGATTCCTGCGCCATCCATCTCATCGAAGAGGATCTGGCTTCCGTTGACATTGGTTTCAAAGTAGAGATCCGGGTTCTGTACTGATTCACTAACAAGCGATTTTCCAGCGAAGTGAATGACAGCATCGCAACCCTGAAGCGCACGCCTTACCGATTCACCATCCAGTAGTGATCCTTTGATAAAGGTGGCTTGCGCCGGGACGTCTCCTGCATGCCCGGTGCTGCAATCATCGAGCACGGTTACGTCAATGCCGCGTTCGAGTAGTAGAGCAACGGTTGCGCTGCCGATATAGCCAGCTCCACCTGTTACCAAAATTCTGCTCACATGAGCACTCTACTTGAGGAGGCTAGTTACGAATCTGACCCGCGCAGGAATCGACCGGTGGCGCCTTTGTCTTGGTCGGTGATGGGGTGGGGGATGGTGAGCCGGTTGGGGTTGCTGTCGGAGTAGGTGTGGGGGCTTGGCTCACTTGGAATTGGACCGGAACTTCTGACGTGGCATGAGTCCCGGAAGGGTCGGTGAAGGCGACGATACCGAGATAGTTTCCGGCGACCAAACCCGTGACCGAGAGAGTCCATCGACCAGTGGCAGCGCGAATCGCACTCTGTTTACCAATCGTCATCGCAGGATCGAGAGATTTGAATTGCACGGTACCGGTGACAACTGGCGTTTGATCTGGACGAAGCACATCCACGGTCACGACTAATGGATCACTTGTTGTATTAGAACTTTGATTAACGATCTGCATCGTAGTTGGTTCATCTTGGGGGAGCGCATCAGATGGCTCAGGAGTCCATGTGCCGTGAGTAAGAGTCAAGAACTGCTTTGATGTGCCAGCGAAGAGATTGAGATCTAATCTATTTCCCGGAACTCCATATTTACTAGCGATACCACATGAGGAATATTGCCAGAACTGCCATTGCGCAGTGCAATTCGCATTACTCCACGAGTGTGCATAACAACCAACAGTCTTCGCATTGGGATGTGCAGTGGATATGGCTGGATTAATCGAGTAATGAGCCATCCAGAGTGGGAATTGCCGCAATGCTGGATCCACAACCATCGCTGATTCCAGGAAGTGGGCGTAGGAGTAGAAGAGTGGTTTGCGATGAGATTTTGAAGCCACTGTGGTGAGCCAGGTTTTTGTCCAGAGCGTGACGTTGGATCGGCTCATGTATTTGAGGCAGGTACCCGAACCATTAACTCGCTGACAATTATTTTCAAGGTCGAGTGCAACTGGAAGATCGCGCGCGTTATATCCACCGACTTGCCCAATTCGCCAGATAACTTTCTGTGCTTGCGCCTTGGCATCTTTGATGATGTAGGCAGGATCTGAACTATCTGGGAGATAGGCGTAGTAGTAGAAACCCGTATACATATGAGCCTGTTGCGCTGCCTTGCGATCGACCAATAAATACTTCAGTGCCATTGCATCTGCAGCGGTCTGCGCATCCCCGCCCTTGATCATCACAAAACGAATGCCAGCGGCATACATCTTCTTAAAGTCGATCGGAGCGGCGCCTACATGGTTCCAATGGCTGATATCGACTCCCGCGATTCGCCCACCAAGCCCTAGTTGGGAGATCTTGGCAGGGGAGAGCGCCCAGACTGAATCTGTAACGAGTGTGAGAGCTAGCGCGATGGCGATTAGGAGCCGCTTCATATCTCTCGGATCTCCAACGAGATACCAAGCACTTCAGAGATTGCTTCAACTAGGAGTGCGATGTGCTTTGGATTTCTTGCAATACTGAAGTTGTGATCGCCGCCAAGTTTAGTGACATCGGTAAAGGTAATGGTGAGGGTGCCATCGTTGATCTCTACGAGCCGGGCATCGAAGAAGGCGAGCCAGGCAATCCGGTCGTGATCAAGAACTCGGTCGAGCACTTCATTCCAGCGCGCCTTGACTTCCTCAAGGGAGATATCGCCTGTGCTCATAGACCAAGAATAAGGCAGTCGTTCATCGAAACTTCGCCTTATCGCGGGTGGGGCGGAACCGTTCAAGATGATCGATGTATGGGAAGTAGATAGGATCGGGATATGGAAAATCAGAGCACCTGCCCGTATTCAGGCGTTAATGTCACATTCGAGAAGACCTCAAATCCTGACTGGTGGCCAAACCAGCTCAACTTGAAGGTTCTCCAATACAACTCGCCACTAGCTGATCCGATGGATCCAGATTTTGATTACGCGAAGGAGTTCAAGAGCCTCGACTTCAAGGCGCTTAAGAAAGATCTGGCAGATCTCATGACCGACTCACAAGAGTGGTGGCCAGCTGATTACGGACATTACGGTCCATTCTTTATTCGCATGGCTTGGCACAGCGCCGGCACATATCGCACATTCGATGGCCGCGGTGGCGGCGGATCTGGCATGCAACGCTTTGCTCCACTCAATAGCTGGCCCGATAACGTCAATCTTGATAAAGCGCGTCGGCTGCTCTGGCCAATCAAGCAGAAGTACGGCAAGAAGATCTCATGGGCTGATCTCATGATTCTTACTGGCAATGTTGCGCTCGAGACCATGGGCTTTAAGACCTTTGGTTTTGGTGGCGGTCGCGCCGATGTCTGGGAACCAGATGAAACTTACTGGGGCAAAGAGAATGTATGGCTCGCGGATGAACGCTATAGCGGCGATCGCGTATTAGAGAACCCGCTCGGTGCAGTGCAGATGGGTCTCATCTATGTAAACCCTGAAGGCCCAAATGGAAATCCAGATCCACTTCTATCAGCGCGTGATATTCGCGAGACCTTCGCTCGCATGGCGATGGATGATGAAGAGACTGTTGCTTTGATTGCTGGCGGACATACCTTTGGTAAGACGCATGGTGCTGCAGATCCTTCGAAGTATGTTGGTCGCGAACCTGAAGGTGCACCAATTGAAGAGATGGGTCTTGGCTGGAAGAACACATTTGGTTCTGGCAACGGTGCTGACACAATCTCAAGTGGTCTAGAAGGCGCGTGGACGGCAACGCCAATTAAGTGGGATATGAGTTACTTCAAGACCCTCTTTGCATATGAGTGGGAGCAGACGAAGAGCCCAGCCGGTGCAACTCAATGGATTCCAGTTGGCGGCGCTGCTGCAACAACTGTTCCGGATGCACATGATCCTGCAAAGAAGCATGCTCCAGTGATGCTTACCTCTGACTTGGCACTTCGCGTTGATCCAAGTTACGAGAAGATCTCACGTGACTTCCTCTCTAACCCAGATAAGTTCGCCGATGCCTTTGCTCGCGCATGGTTCAAGCTCACACATCGCGATATGGGTCCAATAGATCGCTATCTCGGCAGTGAAGTCCCTAGTGAAGAGCTGATCTGGCAAGATCCACTTCCAGCTGCACCAAAGAAGGTTATCTCTGGAAAGCAGATTGAAGTTCTCAAGAAGGAGATCTTGGACTCTGGCATCTCACTGGCAGATCTGGTCAACACCGCTTGGGCATCTGCGGCAACCTTCCGCGGAAGCGATAAGCGTGGTGGCGCAAATGGTGCTCGCATCCGTCTAGAACCACAGCGCAGTTGGGAAGTTAATAACCCAGCACAGCTTGCGAAGACGCTTAAGGCTCTTGAATCTATCCAGAGTAAATTTAATAAGAAGAGTAAGCGCAAGGTCTCGATGGCAGATCTCATCGTCCTTGGTGGAGTAGCCGCAGTTGAGAAGGCAGCGAAGAAGGCCGGCGTCTCAGTGAAGGTCGCCTTCACACCTGGTCGCACGGATGCAACTCAAGCGCAGACTGATGTTCTCTCATTCGCTGCACTCGAGCCAACTCATGATGGATTCCGCAACTACCTCAATCCGGCGCATAGCCAACCAGCAGAAGAGCTGCTCTTGGATCGCGCTTCACTACTCACACTGACTGCACCTGAGATGACGGTACTTGTTGGTGGGCTACGTGCTATTAATGGATCTTTCACTACGAAGCCTGGTGCACTTACCAATGACTTCTTCGTCAACCTCTTGAGTAACGATCATGCTTGGGCTCCAAAGGCAGGCACATCACTCTATGAAGCTCATGATCGCAAGACCGGTGCTGTGAAGTGGAGTGGAAGTCGAGTTGATCTGGTCTTTGGATCTAACTCACAACTTCGCGCTATCTCAGAGGTCTATGCCAGCTCTGATGCCCAGAAGAAGTTCGTTAAGGACTTTGCCGAGGCTTGGGCAAAGGTGATGTACCTCGATCGCTTCGATCTCGCATAGTTCTAGTTTCGGAACCACCTGTTCATGAGTGAGGATCGCTCGGTCTTTGATCTGGTTGAACCATCATCTGGTGAGTTCATCACTTACGGAGATTCGGAAGATCAGGTGATTGAGCTCATTAAGGATTCCAGTCACCGTTATTCATGGTGCATCCGATGAGCGCGTACCAGTCGAGCTATCGCAAGGTTTCGCGGAGAAGTTCATAGAGATTGAGTATGTAGAGATCCCAGATTGCGGCCACTTTGAATTGATCGATCCCAGAAAAGATTCGATCTTCCAATTGGTAGTAAGCGCCTTGCACTAGAGAAGTGTCAAAGAGAGTGGGGCGGGTCGGGCTCGAACCGACGACGACGGAATTATGAGTTCCGGGCTCTAACCAACTGAGCTACCGCCCCTGAGTGCTGAGATCAGAGGCGAGTTTACTAGTTGCGAGCCACGCCTAAGACACCCAAGCACATCTCATCGGATGAGCCTTCGCCCCATGTCACATATCGTGGTGGGAGCTTCTTAAATTGGGCCAAGAAGGTGCGCAACTTTGGATCGAAGGTGCACTGAACACGAACCACATCTCCGGCCTTAAGGGCGATTGGCTTGCTGAGGACAGTTGGGGATTGGTCATCAAAGTTATATTGCGGACGATCTAAGAGAATCTTCTCGCCGGGTGTTCCGGGATTGAGGATCATCCGCATCGACTTACCAAGCAAGTGCATATGTGGTGTTGCTTTTACAACCACTTCATTCTGCGTGATGGTTCTATCGCAAGTCGATGTCGTACTCGGAGTCGGCTTAAAGGCGCTCTTTCCGCAGAGAAGATTGAGACCCGCAGCTTCTACTGCGCTCTCACTACTTGTTCGGCGAGCGAGATCGATCAGAGATTTGCCTCGATCGCAGAGATCACCGGTGACGCCTGCTGGGCAGGCTAATTCAACAGGAGCAGGGAAGAGATCTGCATAGAGCGCCTTCAACTGCGAACCGCTCTTTGGAACTGTGTTAAGCACAACGCTCGAACGATCTTTTGGTGCAGTACCAAAATCGATAGCGAGCAGGTTGTAGTGAATTTGAACAACGAGTAGATCGCCCTTTGCGATGGAAGTTCCGTAACCGGCCGGCATCACATCGGTGTTACGTCCTGGTGCCCATGATGAGAGCCATGGAGTCGTGAGGAACGATGAGAATGAGGATCCGACACCTGTGCCACCAAAGCATGACCAGCCTGCACCGTTCTTATCGAGAGCGAGAGCGGCATCACGATCTTTCTGTGTGATCTGGAAGAGGATCATGTGGTGGACCATCAACTTTTGCTGCGGCTTGAAGGTCACACCTGTAATCATTGAATCTGAGGTGACATGTGGATCTATGACGAAGCAGTGGTAGTCATCTGAACCACCATTAGCTGGCGCAGGTTGGTAGGCCTTACTCATCGTTGCCGTGAAGGCCGTTGTGGCCGATGCGGCACGGGCACTTGTGATCGTGAAGATGGTGGCCGGTAGAACAAGAAGTGAGAGAAGAAGTGCGATTAACTTCCGTGGCTGCTTCAACATGTTCTTCATAAGTGAGGATCCTACCGAGACTTTCACATGGCATCTTGGTGAATCAGGCGATACGGTGGGCAAGTGAGAGCAAAGAAGAGGGTAGCCCCTTGGGCGAGAGCGAGAGCAGTTCTCTCACTCCTCCTTCTGAGTGGTTTCTCACTCTCCACCGTTGGAAGCGCGAACGCAGCCACTACGGTCACCATCACTGATCAACGCCTTAATGGCGCTGGTGGAGTAACTCTTGATACCTCGCTCTACCTTCCAACCTCGCGTCCCGCTCCTGCGATTCTCTTAGCCCATGGTTTTGCCGGCGATAAGAGTTCGGTCTCCGCGCAGGCGAAGTCGTTAGCCGAACATGGATATGTCGTTCTCACGTGGACTGCACGTGGTTTTGGTAAGTCAACTGGCGAGATCTCGATGAATTCGCCACAAGGTGAAGTTGCAGATGTTTCGAAGTTGATCGATTACCTCGCTACGCGTAAAGAGGTCACGCAGCAGGGTGCAAGAGATCCCCTTGTAGGAATTGCTGGGGATTCATATGGCGGCTCAATCGCGCTGATGACTGCCGGTTATGACAACCGCATAGATGCAGTTGCGGCAAATATCACGTGGAATAACTTGAGCCACGTTCTCTTCCCGCAGAACTCTCAAGATCCAAGCTTTGGACCGTACAAGAAGTTCTGGGCTGGAACATTCTTCGCTCTCGCTTCTCTGCCAAACGCCTTTGGGGGAGAGTGCGGAACCTTTGCACCCGCATGGTGCACCGCCTTCAAAGATGCCGTAGCAACTGGTCTACCAACCCCAGCAGATGAGAAGTTAATGCTTGCCTCATCACCATCAACGATTACTTCGAAGATCACAGCGCCAACGCTCTTGATGCAAGGCGAAGCTGATTCACTCTTTCCGTTGACTGAGTCGATCGCTAACGCACAGCAGATTCATCAGGCCCACCCAAATGTGCCACTCGCGATGATCTGGCATAGCGGTGGTCACGATGGCGGAACCGATGAGTCAAAGCGCCTTCAAGCTGCAACATTGAATTGGTTTGATAAATATCTTCTGCACAAGAAGATTACTTTTCCAGCATTCCAGGTGACAGACACGAATGGATCCATTTCACTTGTTGATTCATCAGTGATCCCAAATCTCTTGCAGAGCCAGACGCTTCCGATCAATCCGGTCTACTCAACCTTGCCGATCACAACCCCATTCACGGCGCTGATCGCTCCCATCGGGGGAATCCCCGGCGCAATTAGCTCATTACCGGGAGTCGGGTCTGCATTAGCGCTTGCTGGAAATATCGGTGGCGTCTCTGCCGCGTTCTTGCCAGGACAAAGTGGCTTCCTGGAAACTGCGCCACTTGCGCATCCATTGAGCATCATCGGACCATCAAAGGTCACATTAAAGGTCTCATCGAATAAACCAGATGCGACGCTCTTCTTCTCACTGGTTGTACGCACACCATCTGGGCAGACGAAGCAACCCAATGGCATCGTCGCACCAGTTCATCTAACGAATTTGGCAAGTGATGGCTCACTCTTCACCATCAATCTTCCAGCCGTGGTTCTTGATGCGGCAGTCGGCGACAAACTCGCTGTGGCTATTTCAACCACTGACCAGGGATATGCGATGCCGGCAGATGGTCGTCTCTACACAGTCACAGTTGCAAGTCCACTGAGCTTCTCGCATCCGGTCTTCACCTCTTCAAAGAGTAAGAGTTCGCTCTACATCTGGCCGATCGCAGCTTTGGTCATTGTGATGCTTTCAGTTATCGCGGTCTATATCCGTAGACCTCGTCATAACGACGAACCAGTTGAGCCAACCGATGCACTTGTAACCGTAAGCAATCTGACGAAGGTCTACAAGGATGGCTATAAGGCAGTGGATGGCCTCTGCTTCTTCGTTAAGCGCGGACAGGTACTTGGACTTCTTGGCCCGAATGGCGCCGGCAAGACAACGACGCTTCGCATGATGATGGGATTGATCTATCCAACCGATGGCGAGATCAGCATTAATGGCAAGCCGATCTATCCAGGGTCTCCAACGTTAGCCGAGCTCGGTTCATTTGTTGAAGGCTCTGGCTTCTTGCCGCATCTGACTGGACGAGAAAATCTCAATCTCTATTGGCGATCGATCGGGCGCACCGATGACCCATTCTTTGATGAAGCAGTCAAGATCACCGATCTTGGTAAAGCTCTTGATAAGAAGGTCCGTTCGTACTCACAAGGAATGCGCCAACGGCTCGCGATCGCCCAAGCGATGCTCGGCATGCCAGACCTCTTGGTCTTGGATGAGCCAACAAATGGGCTCGATCCACAGCAGATCAAGGCGATGCGCGAAGTTCTCAAAAGCTATGCGAAGACCGGACGCACTGTCATTGTCTCTTCCCACCTACTCTCCGAAGTTGAACAGACCTGCTCGCATGTGGTCCTGATGCACCGTGGCAAGCTCATTGCATTTGGAACGCTGAAGAAGATTCTGAAGATGACTGGCAAGAAGGCCGGCTCGTTAGAGGAGATCTTTATTGAACTTATTGGTGACGATCTGACGATCGGGAAGGAGTCCTAAATGTATCTACCGAAGTCGACACTTCCATACCGCGTTGAGATGTATCGCCAGCTCAAGCGCAAGCGGACCTTCTTCGCGTATCTCTTTGTCATGTCACTTCCTATCATCGTCGCGCTCGCAGTGAAATTTGGAACAACCGGTAATAGCACTGGACCAACTCGATTTGGCGCGGGAACGGCTGATCTCATTGGACTCGCAACCAAGGGCGCTGCGAACTTCACTGCAACGATTTTCTACTTCGCAACGCCATTCTTGTTGATCGCTGTCGTCGCACTCTTTAACGGCGACACGGTGGCTTCTGAAGCATCATGGTCAACGCTTCGCTATCTCTTAGCTGCGCCTGTTCCACGTGCTCGACTACTGATTCAAAAGCTCAAGGTAAGTCTCACGCTCTCCGCCTTCGGCATCTTGTTGCTCGCACTTACCTCCTTTGGGGTCGGAACACTTGCCTTTGGTACCGCACCGCTTCAAACTCCACTTGGCGTCACGATGGTTAACTCGGTTGCGATCCAGAGGCTGGCAATCGTCGCTGCCTATCTCGCCATCACCTTGCTCGTTGTCGCAGCGATCGCCTTCTACTTCAGCGTCACTACCGATGTTCCGCTTGGAGCAGTCGGGGGAGCGATCGGCATCATGATCTTGTCGAATATCCTCGATGCCATCACCGGTTTAGGATCACTTCGCAATTGGCTCCCAAGCCATTACTCATTTTCTTGGTTTGATGCTCTGTCGAGTGAGATCGACTGGAGCCAGATGATCCGTGGCGCCTCATATGCAGTTATTCTCGCTGGAATTTTGACTGCGATCTCATTTATTCGATTCGCAAAGAAGGATGTCACTTCCTAAGTATCGACAGGGCTAGGCTAGAAGTATGAGAAAGCTCCTTGTTCCATTTCTTACCTTTGGTCTTCTCTCTCTGGTCGCAGTTCCTGCGCAATCTGCACCTATCTACACCTTTCCGATATCTGGATGCGCGTATACCTATGCCCGAGCCCATCACAACTACCCAGCAACTGACATATTGACCCATATCGGTTGTAGCTTTGTCGCACCGACATCCGGAACCATCGACGAGGTAAATCGCATCGATCGATTTTCGTGGAAGACGAATAAGGGAGCCGATCGCGGGGGATTATCAGTCTCGATGATCGGGGATGATGGCGTTCGATATTACGGATCACACTTATCTTCGATCCCTGCAAACGTCGTGCCTGGCCTGAAAGTGAGTGCAGGGGATTTGATTGGTAAGACTGGAAATTCGGGGGATGCAAAGGGAACTACGCCACATCTGCACTTTGGAATTAGTTGGCCGACGCCATCAGGTAAGAATATTTGGTGGGTTCGTCGAGGCGAGCTCTATCCGTGGCCATTCCTGGACGCGTGGAAGGCGGGAAAAGATCTCTCGCCAGCAGCGAGTGTTTCAAAGTTAGAGAAGAAGGTCGGCGAGATTCCGAAGCAGAGTGGCTACTAGACCATTAATAAGATAAAGATCATGCAGGTAAAAGAAAGAAGCCCCACTCTTTCGAGTGAGGCTTCTTTAAGGTTAGTGATTATTACGCAGGGTTAACTGCATCAGCCTGAGGACCCTTTGGACCCTGTACGACTTCGAAAGTCACAGCCTGACCCTCTTCGAGAGACTTGTAACCATTGCCTTGGATAGCTGAGTAGTGAACGAAGACATCTTGTCCGCCACCATCAACAGCAATGAAACCAAAACCCTTTTCAGAGTTGAACCACTTAACTGTACCTGTTGCCATGTAACTATTTTCCTTACGGTAAATGTGACTCCTAAGAATTCCTTAGGAACCGGTCTTCCTCTGTACAGATTTACCGGGGAAAGCACTGATTACTCAATTGCTAAAACGGGTACTGCCAAGCGTCGGACTAGTTAGAAGTGTAACGGCTCTCACGGCCAATGAAAACCGCTTGTGGGGAGGATATGAGCGCTATCCCCAGCTGAAATCTTCATTTAAGCGTGGGAAAACCCTACGATTGGACTATGAAACTTCCTCTCCTTAAGCCCCGTCCCTTTGGCGCACTCTTCGGTTCGATCTTCATCATGATCGGTCTGATCGCTGGGGGATCTCTGATTGGTTCGGGATTGGCGGCGAAGGCCGGCAATGCCATCACGGTGACAGGATCTGCAAAGACTTCAGCGACTGCGGATAACGTGGTCTGGAACCTTACGGTCTCCGAGAGCGGGCAGACGGCATCTAGCGCTGTGCAGAAAGTTGAAAAGGGTTCACTCGCACTTCGCACCTATCTCCTGAATGGAACACTTCCAGAGAGCGGTATCGAAGTCGGCGGCATCTCCTCGTATCCAAATAACGAGTATGTAAATGGAAACTCAACTGGACGAGTGCTCTCGTACAACGCATCTCAAACAACAATCGTCCGCAGCAAAGATGTTCAACTCATTAAGAAGTTAACAAATGGAATTGGAACTTTGCTTGCAACTGGCGTCAATGTCCAGAATAACGGCCCTCAGTATTTAGTCTCAACGCTCTCATCACTTCGTCCGCAATTGTTAGCTGATGCGATGAAGGATGCCAAGGCACGTGCCCAGTCGATCACTGCCGCTGTTGGCGGAAAAGTTGGAGCCGTACTCTCGGTCACAAGTGGCCCGGTTCAAGTGACAACCCAGGATTCCACTGATGCATCTGGTGGTGGGTACTACGACACCTCAACGATCCCAAAGACTGTTTCAGTAACAGTAAGTGTGAGCTTTAAAGTCTCGAAGTAGTTTTTATTCGAAGGATTTAAAGATCAGCACGACGTTATGGCCACCAAAGCCAAATGAGTCGTTGATTGCTGCAATCGGCCCAGCAGGTAATGCGCGAGGGGTATCTCGAACGACATCGAGTGTGACTGCCTCATCGAGGTTCTCAATGTTGATTGTTGGCGGAGCCATACGGTGGTGAAGTGCCAAGATGCAGAAGATCGATTCGATCGCACCAGCACCACCGAGCAAGTGCCCGGTCATAGATTTCGTAGCGGAGACAGCAACGTGTGCGATATCCGCACCGAGTGCAGCACCTAGCGCATTTGCTTCGGCGACATCGCCAGCCGGTGTTGAGGTCGCGTGAGCATTGAGATGAACTACCTCAGAGAGAGCGACTCCTGAATCTTTGAGAGCGTATTCAACAGCTCGGGCAACGCCGGCGCCTTCTGGATCGGGCGCAGCGATGTGATAGCCATCTGAAGTAAGACCTTGTCCTGCAAGTTCTGCGTAAATCTTTGCACCGCGCGCTTGTGCATGTTCGAGGGATTCGATGACGATGACTCCGCCGCCTTCGCCAAGAACAAAACCATCGCGATCTTTATCGTAAGGCCGTGATGCCTTCGCTGGATCATCGTTACGAGTAGAGAGCGCCTTCATGGATGCGAAACCAGCCATTGGAAGAGCATGGATTGCAGCTTCAACGCCGCCGGTCACCACGATATCGGCACGCCCGGTGCGAATCATCTCCATGGCATAACCAATTGCTTCGGCCCCAGAGGCACATGCACTCACTGGCGTGTGTACGCCAGCTTTCGCCTGAAGTTCTAATCCGACATTTGCTGATGGGCCATTTGGCATCAACATCGGGACAGTGTGCGGGCTCACGCTACGAGCGCCCTTAGTCCTCAGGATGTCATATTGATCAAGGAGGGTGATAACGCCACCGATACCAGAGGCGATGACAACACCGAGTCTGGTCTTATCTACATCAGGGGAGCCAGCATCTTTCCAGGCTTCGCGGGCAGCGATGAGCGCGAACTGCTCGGAACGATCCAAGCGTCGCATCTCAACTCGTTCCATCACTTCTGATGGCTCGACCGCTACACGCGCAGCAAATTGAACAGAGGCATCAAGTGCCCACTCTTCGGTAAGGGCGCGGACACCACTCTTACCGGCGAGAAGAGCTTCCCATGTGGTGGGAACATCGCCACCCAATGGGGTGGTTGCGCCAAGCCCTGTTACAACTACGCGTGTCTTAGACATGTGAACGAGATGAATTACTTCGAGGCAGCGACGATAAAGTTGACTGCATCAGCGACGGTTGTCATCTTGGTGACTTCGTCATCTGGAATCTTGACGCTGAACTTCTCTTCAGCAGCAACAATAACCTCGACCATGGAGAGTGAATCTACTTCGAGATCTTCGTTAAAGCGCTTCTCCATCTCGATTGTGGTTGGGTCGATACCTGCAACCTCAACGACGATCTCTTTAATTCCGGCAAGTACTTCAGCTTGTGTTACTGACATTGATCTTCTCTTTCCTTGTAGTTTCGTGCTTTGTATTTCTGAGCTGTTGCTCGCTTACTGTATTACTGCTTACTGCGGTTTAGGAGGTAACTCCACCACCTGTGCGGCAAATACCAGTCCTGCGCCAAAACCTATGAGCAGGGCATTCTTACCGTGAAGTTCAGGGTGTTCTTCAAGCATGCGATCCATTGCAAGCGGGATTGATGCAGAAGAGGTATTTCCAGTCGTACGGATATCGCGCGCGACCTCGACCGAGTCAGGTAACCCCATCGACTTCACGAGTGAGTCAATGATCCGCTCATTTGCTTGATGGGGAATGAAAGCTGCTAAATCTGAGGGGGTAATACCCGCGGCTTCGATCGCAGAGCGACCAACTGGCGCCATCTCGTAGACCGCCCAGCGGAAGACGCGTTGACCTTCTTGAGCAATATTTGGCCAGCCGACATCCGCAACGCTCTTACCCTTCTTGAACTCCAAGAAGGATGGTTCAAGAGTAATGGCATCTCGATTTTGAACATCCGAACCCCAGATGGTTGGAGCGATACCCACTGAATCAGATGGCCCGATGATGACAGCGCCAACTCCGTCAGCGAAGATGAATGCCGTTGCTCGATCGGTTGGATCTGTGAAATCTGAGAGTTTCTCGCCACCGATAACGAGCACGTACTTTGCGGTTCGATTGCGAACAAAATCTGATGCCATGCCAACTCCATAGGAGAAACCAGCGCACGCCGCTGAGATATCAAAGGCAGCTGCGGTATTCGCACCGATTCGCGCGGCTAACTCAGTAGCAGCACTTGGCGCTTGGAAAGGATAGGAGATCGTTGCGAAGATGATGGCGTCGATCTGATCGACACCAATACCTGCGCGCTTAATGGCAATCTCAGCAGCCTTCACGGACATTTCAATGAGAGATTCATCCACCCCGGCAATATGGCGTGATGCAATTCCAGTACGTTGCTGGATCCACTCATCAGAAGATTCGATGAGATCGACGATCTCTGAATTAGGCACAACTCGAGCAGGTCGATAGGCGCCCACCGAGAGGATGCGAGAGTTCTGGGTAATGGTGTTATTGGTCAGCGTCACTGAGCGCTCCCGTGTTCGGCGACAAAGGCGCGGGCAGCATCGAGATCATCAGGAGTTTTGAGAGCGAAGGTTGCGATCTGTGGTTGGGCACGCTTGATCAGTCCAGTGAGCGTTCCGGCTGGTGGAACTTCAATCACACCAGTTACACCCATATCCGAAAGAGTCTGCATACAGAGATCCCAGCGGACTGGCCCAGCAATCTGACCAACGATGCGATCGATGACTTCTCTTCCACTTGCGACTTTCGCACCATCCTTATTGGAGAGGATTGTGGTGGTTGGATCGGAGACAGTAAGACCCGTGGCAAGTGAGTTGATCGCTGAAACAGCAGGTTCCATGACCGAGGTGTGGAATGCGCCCGAGACTGCAAGTGGGCGGATACGCGAACCTTCTGGCGCGTTCTCTGAAAGTTGAGCGAGGGCATCGAGTGAGCCAGCAGCGACAATCTGACCTGCACCATTCTCATTGGCTGCGGTGAGACCAAGTGAGGCTAGATGGGCGACAACGAGATCACGATCGCCTCCGAGAACAGCTGACATTCCGCTGTTCGAGCCTGAAGCAGCCTTCGCCATTTCCCGTCCGCGGGCAGTAACAAGTGTGAGCGCATCACTAGGGGAGAGAACGCCAGCGAATGCAGCGGCGGTAACTTCTCCGACAGAGTGGCCAGCGACTACTGAGATTGATGATGCATCTCCAGCGAAGAGTGCACCGACTCCTGTAAGTCCACCAAGAAAGAGTAAAGGTTGTGCTTTGGCGGTATCGCGAATCTCATCTGCATCGGCAGTTGAACCAAGGTGGCGAAGATCGAGGCCACATAACTCTGACCATCCGGCAACCAACTTGGCCGAGAAGTCACCCTGGGCATCGAAGAATTCGAACCATGGGGCGAGAAAACCTGGGGTTTGTGAGCCCTGACCGGGCGCGACGACTGCTAGCACGTCTGAAAGTTTACGGATTTTTGGAGCGTACTAACGAGTATTCCACCGAATATTGCTGTGAATTACTCCCTATTTACTCCCTATTTACTCCTGATTTACTCCCGATTTACGAGCCAGACCTGCGCGGTATGCGGTGAGACTTTCGTCGAAGCTCCGGGCGCTTCGATGCGTGGTTCAAATGCCGATACCAAAGTAGAGGAGTCGAAGATGCAGCGGTAAGAAGTGCCCCACTTACTCGAAGGTAGGGTGAAGCTCTCAGATTCCCAGTCAGCATTGAGAACGACGTAGAGCGCTTGTCCAATAGAAGCTTCGACCAACATCGCGAGATGATCGCGACCAGGATCTTGCCATTGCTCTTCTGTCATCTCGTCGCCGTTGCGTCTAAACCACGCGAGATCTTTTCGATTTGTTCCGAGATCCATCTCGCCAGTAAAGAACTCTTTCGTGACGTGGGAGAGATACTTCTTGCGGAGTGAGATCAAGAGTTTTGTGGTCTCCAAAATCTCTTCCTGATCTGCACTTCTACTCCAATTCAGCGCCCAACCGCCGAAGAAGGCATCGGCGCTTTGTAGATCTCCAAAAAGCGGCAATGAGTATGCGTTATTTGAACCATGTTGAGTACGACTGACTTCATCGCCCATGGTCAACATAGGAACACCGGCGCTGAGAAAGAGTGTTGCCAAGAGTGACTTTTGCATCCGCATTCGAAGGGCATTTATTGCGTCATCGCTAGTCTCACCCTCGACTCCCATATTCCACGATCTATTGGAATCTGAGCCGTCACGATTCTCTTCACCATTAGCTTCATTGTGCTTGCTGTTGTAACTCACAAGATCCCGAAGTGTGAAGCCATCGTGAGCAGTTAAGAAGTTGATCGATGAAGTGGGCCCACGAAAATAGAAGATGTCATGAGAGCCTGATAGACGAGATGCGACGTCGCCAACACCCTCAGAGTATTTGCGAGAAGGATTGACGAGCCAGAATTGTCGCATTGAATCTCGATAGTGATCATTCCATTCACGCCACGGATGATGGAAATCTCCTAGCGCATAGCCACCGATATCCCATGGTTCGGCGATCAGCTTTCGTTCGCGCAACTTAGGATCACTGCTGATTGCCATCATCAGGGCTGAGTTGGTGAGAATGCCTTGATCGGTTCGAGCGAGTGAAGTGGCTAGATCAAATCTAAACCCATCGACGCCAATTACTTCAGACCAGAAGTGGAGTGAATCAATAATCATCCGGTGAACAATGGGTCTACGAGCATCAATCGTATTTCCGCATCCCGTGAAATCTTCATAATGATCGCCATTGCTGCGCCGATAAAAGGTCTTGTTATCGATACCGCGCCACGAGAGCGTTGGACCACCAGGGCCACCCTCAGCAGTGTGGTTGTAGACAACATCAAGAATCACTTCAATACCTGCATCATGAAGTTTGCGGACCGCTTCTTGTAATTCCGAGATCGGGTCAGAGGTTGCGGCATAAGGATTGTGAGGTGCACTAAAAGCGATTGCGTTATATCCCCAGTGGTTTATCCGGCCACGACTCTGGATAAAGGGCTCACTTTCGAAGGCGTGAATTGGGAGTAACTCCAGAGCGGTGACACCAAGATTTCGCAGGTAATGAATAGTGCTTTCGTGACCTAGGGCCTTGTACGTGCCCCGTTCCTCTTCAGGGATCGCTTCGTTGAATTGTGTAAGGCCTCTTACATGGGCTTCATAAATGACGGTCTCGCGCCACGGTGTGTTGAGCCGATGAATGTGAGGAACGTGGATTTCACTCACTATGGAGTATGGAACGATGCCGGCGCTATCGCGCTCATCCTGAATGGTGATGTCACCAGTACCCAACGAATCTGAAGAGAGGTGGCCATAAATCTCAGGGGAGTATAAGAGTGGACCCGAGAGGCGATGGGCATAAGGGTCGATCAATAATTTATTTGGATTAAAGCGCCAACCATGTTCGGGATCCCAAGGTCCATAGACCCGATAGCCGTAGCGTTGACCCGCGCGAATCCCCTTGAGGTAGCCGTGAAAAATTGGACCGTCGCGATGGGAGAGCGCGTAACGAGTTTCCACCATCTTGCCGTTGACCTCATTGAAGAGACAGAGCTCAACCGATTCAGCAGCCGCAGCCCAGATTGCGAAGTTACAGCCCTCTTCGGTGAGACCAGCTCCTAGGTAGCGTTTATCGGCTGGTTGCATGAGGGAGAGGGTAGTCGGTGAAGGTGAACCAGAGGTTATTTACAGGCTATTTAACGATACTGGTTTTGATGATTTTGCAGAGCTCCCAGGCCATCAAGATGAGTGCGGCGGGAAGCAAGTCCACCGAACGCTTGAGAAACCACGGCGTTCCACATTTAATAAGCCAGAGAATTTTCTCCGTACGTGATTGAAGATCAAGCGGCGCAACTTCGGGAAGGGCGATCTCCCAACCGCGGCCCTGCAATTCTCTAGCCATCTCACGAGCGAGCAGTTGATGTCCATAAGGACCAGGGTGCATACGATCGATATGCCAGTTTCGAAGATCATGGACATTAGGAATATTGCGAGTTCTGATCAGGATGACATCGCACTCTTGAGCTACGCGTTCATAGACGGCATTTACTGCTTCAACTCGACGTCGTATGACGCGCTTGAGTAACCGAGGGACTCTAAGAAGTTGGTTGGGGTCGTGGAGCTGAACCATCAAGACTTCTGATCCGCGCGAGAGAAGCGTGTTGCAGGTTTGCAGCAAGTTCTGATGAAGCTCTTCTGGGCTAAAACCATTGCGCAACATATCGTTTCCACCACAGATCACAGCACAAATATCAGGTTCACTCTCAATCGCCTTCGCCAATTGAACCTCTCGCACTTCAGAAGATTTTGCGCCGGGACGAGAGAAGTTGAAGTAAGAGGTGTGATCTTTAAATACTTGGGAGAGGTAGTAACCCCAACCGCGTGGATTTCCATCTTTGTCAAAATCACCTGTGCCGAAGGCCGCGCTATCACCGATGACGGTGAAGGTCAGCGATGGCAGGATGATGGACATTACGCCACTCGCAACTTCCGCTTAGTTGAGGCAGATGGTGCTTGGTGGCCGATAATTTCTAGTCCGTGTAGTTGCATCATGAGTGTGACTGTGGAATCCCATGGAAGGCGTTCTGCTGATTGACGAGCAACAGATCTCAGAGCTGGTTTGAAAGCGAGGCGTTCAACTGCCGAAGCGAAGGCGAATCGCTGATCATCGGCGATCGCACCTGCCGGCTTCTTCTCAGAATGGCGTAAGAACTCGCCAACCGCCGAACTTGATGAAGCGATGACTGGCGTGCCACTCGCAAGTGATTCGAGCGCAGATAAGCAGAATGTCTCGAGCGGGCCAGGCGCGAAGGAGAGATCAGCAGAGGCGAGAATTGCTGCAACTCGCTTTCGATCTGCGACGTACCCCAACATATCAACGGGGAGTCCTTCGGTGCGGGCACGCAATTTGTTCCAGAGCGGACCGTTTCCAACAATGATCAGACGAGCATCGATACCGCGCTTGAGAAGAATCTCGAGCGCTTCAATGCTGCGTTGTGGCTCCTTCTCTGGCGAGAGACGACCACAGTGAACAAGAAGAAGTTGAGAGCCTTTAAGTAGCTCACGACGAAGTTGCAGAGAACGATTCTTTGGTGTGAATGTCTCTAGATCAACACCGAGCGGAATCTTGACGATATTGGTGGTCTCGATCTCTCGAAACTCTCTTGCGGCAAACTCGGTTGTGGCGACGACGTGATCGAATGATTGAGCAAGGCGTCGGTTATGCCAATTCACGAGCGCACGAAGTGGCAACCACGATGGAAGGAAGCGAGAAGCTAATCCTTTGAGGGTTTCGTGGCTAAAGACAACGGTTGGAATGGATTGCTGCTTTGCCCAGAGCCCGATTCCTCGTAGAGTAAAGCGATCAGAGACTTCGATTGCATCTGGATTGAGTGAGGCGATGATCCGCTTCAACTCACGATTATTGCGAATGATGCGATAGCCACCGCTGCCGGGCAACATCACGCTCGGAAGAGTTATTTTGTAGCCATATGGCGTTACTTCGCTGTGGTTGGTAACTCCTGGAACGATGTAGATGAACTCATGTCCGTAGTGAAGGTATCCGCGACCAAGTTCATGCAGGGTGGTCTTGATTCCGCCAGAATTTGGTCCGTAGAAATTTGCGATATGTACGATTCTCACGCGACACCTATCTCACTGGTATTGGTAAAGGAGTCTGTGTTTTCAGCGATCACTGCTCGGTAGTGATCAAGAAGTTGATGATTGACCTTGTTCCACGTGCGCTCAACCACTGAGTGACGAGCCATCAATCGCATCTCATCTTGGTCATCGCGCCCGATGAAGTGGTTTACCGCCGCCATCAGCGAATCTGGGCGATTGGTATGCAAGATATATCCAGTCGCTTGGGTGGTGACGAGATCTGCGGGGCCACCGGTTGTTGGAACGATGCATGGAACGCCAGAGCTCAGCGCTTCTTGTACTGCCTGGCAGAAGGTTTCATTAGGACCAGGGTGGATGAAGAGGTCAAAGCTCGCGTAATGGGCTGCGAGATCGGTGCCACTTTGGAAGCCAGCGAAGATTGCGTTCGGCAACTCTCTGCCTAACTTGGCGCGGGCCGGTCCATCACCAACGAGAACAAGTTGAATCCGTGGATCGCGATCGAGTACGTCAAGGTCTGAGATGCGCTTCTCATTCGCAAGACGACCTACGTAGCCGATGATCACTTTTCCTGATGAGCCCGAGGCACCCCACGTTGCACGAAGATCGAGACTTCGCTGCATAGGATTAAAGAGCGTCGTATTTACTCCGCGACGCCAAAGGTGGACATTCCCAACTCCTTGTGAGGTGAGTTCCTGGCAGGCAGAAGTGGATGGAGCCAGAGTTCGGTTGGTATTGGAGTGGATCTTTCCAACAATCTTGCGAAGTGAGTTCCCAGCGATTGTCGCTCCGTAGTGGCTGGCAAAGCCTGCGATATCGGTCTGATAGATCGAGACCGTTGGAATCCTTAGGCGCTTGGCGACTCGTGCGGTGTAACCACCAAGTGCGAATGGTGAAGCAAGATGTAGAACATCAGGAGCAAATCCGTCGAGCAGGTACTCAAGCTTTCGAGTTGGCATTGCGATCGGCAGGCCAATAGGCAGAAGAGACTGGATAGGAATTGCCGGAACTCGCTTGATTCGGTGGCCGTGATACTCCGATGGACCGCCATTGCTCTCAGGCGCGATAACCATGGCTTGGTGGCCTTGGCTCTCTAAGAATTCGAGGACGCGCAGGACCGAGTTCGTCACCCCGTTGATCTGGGGGAGGAAGCTCTCCGTCACGATTCCCACTCTCATACGGATGAGGGTGCCTGCGCAAGGAAGCCTCAACTAACCCTTGAGGTTACGTGTCGCTGAAGGCTAGATGAACAGGTGCGGCAAGGCGCTACTCATGAGTAACATACAGCCATGAAGATCGCTCTCTGTATTAAGCAAGTTCCTGATTCATGGGCCGAGAAGAAGATGGGCGCAGACCAGCGCCTCGACCGCGCCTCCGTTGATGCCGTGCTCAACGATCTCGATGAGTACGCGATTGAATCCGCTCTCACTCTCGTTGAAGCGAACTCACCTACGGGCGAAGCGGGCGAAGGAAGCGGTCATACGATCACCGTGATTTCAATGGGACCAGAACGTGCAACAGAAGCTCTTCGTAAGGCGCTCTCTATGGGAGCAGATGATGCGATTCTCGTTAATGATGATGCGCTCGCTGGATCGGATGCGCTCGCTACCTCAAAAGTTTTGGCTGCTGTTATTGCCGAGGGTGGTTACGACTTGGTTCTCTGCGGAACTGAATCAACCGATGCACGTATGAGCGTTATCCCAGCGATGCTCGCAGAGCGACTTGGCTTTGCGCAACTTACCTTTGCAGGCAAGGTTTCGGTTGAGGGCTCGAATGTAAAAATCTCTCGTCAGACTGAATTTGGCGTAGAAGAGATGAGCGCTTCCTTACCTGTAGTCGTAAGCGTCGTTGAGAAGATCAATGAGCCTCGCTACCCATCATTTAAAGGAATTATGGCTTCAAAGAAGAAGCCGCTTGTGACGAAGAGCTTGAGTGATCTCGGGATCTCGGCATCAGATGTTGGAAGTTCTGCAGCATGGTCATCGGTGAAGGATTCACTTCCAAGGCCACCACGTGGTGCGGGCATCAAGGTCGTTGATGATGGCAACGCAGGCACGCAATTAGTTGCCTTCCTCTCAGAAAGGAAGTTGGCATGAGCAACGTCCTGATCCTTGTAGATAGCGTGAGCGGAAAAGTAAGTAAATCAACCGCTGAAATCGCTACCTTTGCCAAGCGAATTGGCGATGTGACCGCAGTGATCTGTAGTTCTGATAGCGCTGTACTCATTCCACAACTTTCTGTCTTATCAATTGATAAGACGATTACCTGCACCGGTGTTGAATTCGAAAAGCTCTCAACCGGAGCTGTTGCAGCAGCTCTCGCTGCTGTCGTTGCGAAAGAGAGTCCAAGCGCCGTACTGATCGCATCAAGTGCACGAGGTAAAGAGATTGCAGGACGCTTGAGCGTTCGCATTGAATCTGGAATCATCACAGATGCCATCGATCTCGATGCCGACCTCGTTGCAACCCAATCGGTATTTGGGGGATCGACCACGGTTCACTCCGTCGTCACACACGGAACCCCGATCGTCACCATTCGCGGAAACTCGATTGAAGCGATCTCGGGTACTGGCCCTTCAACTCACGAAGAAGTTGCAGTGAGTTACGACGGCGATCGCGCAGCCGTCTCATCTGTTGCTCCTGCAGTAAAGAGCGGTCGACCAGAACTTACTGAAGCATCGATCATCGTCTCGGGCGGCAAAGGCACTGATGGCAATTTCACGCCGGTCGAAGAGTTGGCAGATGCATTGGGTGGCGCAGTCGGAGCCTCACGCGCAGCAACTGATGCCGGCTGGTACCCACACTCCTTCCAGGTTGGGCAGACTGGCAAGACAGTGAGCCCACAGCTCTACATCGCGGCGGGTATCTCTGGCGCGATTCAACATCGTGCAGGCATGCAGACCTCGAAGACGATCGTTGCCGTGAATAAGGATCCTGAAGCACCGATCTTTGATGTCGCCGATTTCGGTATCGTCGGGGATCTCTTCACAGTCCTACCTCAAGTCCGTGATGGAGTGAACGCCAAGAAGGCCTAACTGGGCCAACGAACGGCACTAACCTGACCTAGAATTGTCAGGTGGGAATCTACTTCGATCATGCTGCGACGACGCCAATGTCGAAGCCAGCGATCGATGCGCTCAATCTTCAGATCTCTCGACTTGGTAATGCCTCAAGCCTTCACACCCAGGGGCGATCTGTCCGCAAAGAGGTTGAAGAAGCGCGCGAGAGAATTGCGAGCGTTGCGGGTTGCGGTCCGTCAGAGATCATCTTTACTGGTTCGGGTACTGAAGCAAATAATTTAGCGATCAAGGGCTTTTACTGGAAGCAAGCGCGAGCTCATCCAGAACGAAATATCATCATTATCTCCGCCTTTGAGCACCATGCGGTGATGGATCCAGTTGAGTGGCTAGAGGCGCATGAAGGCGCCCACGTTATTCAGATTCCAGTTACTCGCCATGGCGTGATTGATCTCGAAGCACTTGCCGAGATTGTTGAAATAAACCGAGAGAAGATTGCCGTGATCGCGGTGATGCACTCCAATAACGAGGTCGGAACAGCCCAGCCGATTCACGAAGTTGTCCGAATCGCTGCCGGAATTCCTGTACACACCGATGCTGTTCAATCGTTTGGAAAGATTGATTTCAACTTTGACTCACTCGGGGTTACCTCTGCGACGATCAGCGCTCATAAGGTGGGCGGGCCACTCGGAGTTGCTGCACTTATTCTCCAACGTGGAATCGATATCACTCCGATTCTCCACGGCGGGGGACAAGAGCGCGATATCCGAAGCGGTACCTTGAACGCTCCTGCGATCGTCTCATTCGCAGCAGCAGCACAAGATGCCGAGAGCAATCGCGGTGCGCGGTACTCATCAATCAGAGAGCTGCGTGCATATTTGATCGAAGCGCTACGAGCAAAGATCTCCGATATTCGAGTCAATGGCGATGTCGAACCAGCGCTTCCTGGAATTGCAAATATCACCTTCCCTGGAACAGAGAGTGATGGCTTGCTCTTACTCCTGGATGCTGAAGGAATTGCCTGCTCAACTGGATCGGCCTGCAGCGCCGGGGTGCCACAGGCTAGCCACGTCCTTCTTGCAATGGGGATTTCAGAGCGCGATGCGCGCTCATCGCTACGATTCTCTTTGGGAGTAAGTAATACTCGCTCTGAAATCGATCACCTTGCTTCTGTGATCGGGTCAGTAGTTGAACGATCTCGAGCCGCGCAGGCTCGACATTAACGGGGAGTTATCGTGAAAGTTATTGCAGCAATGTCTGGCGGAGTTGACTCCGCTGTCGCTGCTGCACGTGCAGTCGAGGCAGGTCATGAAGTAATCGGCGTACATCTCGCACTTTCAAGTAACCCGCAGAAGTATCGATCCGGTGCGAGAGGGTGTTGCACCATCGAAGATTCGCATGATGCTCGTCGCGCGGCTGATGTTATTGGTATCCCGTTCTACATCTGGGATATGGCAGAAGAGTTTCATGATGAGGTCGTAGAAAACTTTATGAGTGAATATGCGGCTGGTCGTACCCCCAACCCATGTCTGCGTTGCAATGAGAAGATTAAGTTTGCTGCAGTACTTGATCGCGCACGCGCCCTTGGCTTTGATGCCGTCGTTACAGGGCACTATGCGCAGATGCGCGAGACTGAACTCGGGCGCACGATGCATCGAGCCGAGGATCCTGGAAAGGATCAGAGCTATGTCTTGGCAGTACTCAACAAAGAACAACTCGATGGCGCGATCTTCCCACTAGGCGATACCTATAAAGAAGAGGTACGCAAAGAGGCGAAGCGTCGCGGACTCTATGTTGCGAATAAGCCAGATAGCCACGATATTTGTTTTGTCCCATCTGGAAATAATGCTGGGTGGCTTCATGATCGACTCGGCTCTGAGACAGGTCCGATTGTTGATGAGAATGGCGAAAAACTTGGCGAACATCAAGGTGCCTATACCTACACAATTGGGCAGCGACGTGGACTCAACCTCACAGTGCCGGCCGAAGGTGGCGCACCGCGTTATGTCTTAAAGATTGAACCGAAGAGCAATACTGTGGTTGTCGGTTCGCACGAGGCGCTGGCAGTCTCGGAAATTAGTGGCGAACGCGCCATCTGGTGTGGACCAAGCCCGGAATCAGCAACTTCCTATCGAGGATTTGCACAGGTTCGCGCACATGGTTCGCCGTTGCCTTGCACCTATTCAACTGATGGGCAGGCCATCTCGGTCGTACTCGATGAACCGCTTTACGGTCTTGCTACCGGTCAGGGCCTTGTTATCTATGACGGTGATCGCGTGGTTGGGTCAGCGACCATCAATGCGACGGCGTAGATGAGCTCGCAATCGGCCAAAATTCGCCAGGAGATGGCGGGGCTCGTTGAAGAGATTCGAGATCATCAATTCCGGTATTACGTTTTAGATAAACCGATCATCTCTGATGGTGAGTTTGATCTGCTGCTTTCACGATTGAAAGCACTTGAGAGCGATCATCCTGAATTTAAGATAGATGAAAGCCCAACCGATCTCGTAGGCGGTGGCTTTGCTACACACTTCACCCAACACGATCACATCGAGAAGATGATGTCACTCGACAATGTCTTCGGAGCGGAAGAGTTAGAGACCTGGCTCGATCGCATCGAGAAGAGCGGTGCTCAGAATTCGTGGCTCTGTGAAGTCAAGGTAGATGGGTTAGCAATCAACTTGCTCTACGAAGAGGGCAAACTGGTACGTGCCTTGACTCGAGGTAACGGTACGACTGGCGAAGATGTGACTCTTAATGTGCGGACGATCTCTGCAGTTCCACACGAATTAACCGGAAAGAATTTACCGGCCAGACTCGAAGTAAGGGGAGAGGTCTTCTTCCCGATTGAAGCATTTAATGAATTTAATGATGGCCTTGAGGAGGAGGGCAAGCCACGCTTTGCAAATCCTCGCAATGCCGCTGCCGGTTCACTTCGCCAGAAGGATCCGCGTATCACGGCAAGTAGGCCACTTTCGATGGTCGTGCACGGAATTGGCGCAGCTGAAGGGGTTACTTTTAAAGAGCAATCAGATGCCTATGCCTTACTTAAGTCGTGGGGTTTGCCAATAAGTACTCGCTTCAAAGTAATGAAAGATCGAGCGGGAGTCCTCGAATTTATTGAGTATTACGAGAAGCACCGCCATGATGTTGAACATGAGATTGATGGCGCTGTCGTCAAGGTAAATGAAATCGCTGTTCAAGATGAACTTGGATTCACCTCCCGAGCCCCAAAGTGGGCGATTGCCTTTAAGTATCCGCCTGAGGAAGTAACGACAAAGTTGCTTGATATTAAGGTGAGCGTTGGACGCACCGGACGTGTCACACCCTTCGCCTTCATGGAGCCAGTATCTGTTGCAGGTTCCACCATCACAAATGCAACGCTCCACAATGCTCAAGAAGTTCTTCGCAAGGGGATTCTGATTGGGGATACCGTCGTCATTCGCAAAGCTGGAGATGTGATCCCAGAAGTCCTTGGTCCGGTGATCGAACGCAGAACTGGTAAAGAAGTTGCTTGGGTGATGCCGACGTCATGTCCTGATTGCGGCACAACGTTACGTGCAATTACTGAGGGCGATGTAGATATCCGCTGCCCGAATACTCAAAGCTGTCCGGCGCAATTGCGAGAGCGGCTTTACTACATCGGTTCGCGCGCTGCACTTGATATTGATGTCTTGGGTTACGAGGCGGCGACGGCGATGCTCAATGATCACCTCGTTACTGATGAGGGTGACCTCTTCGCTCTCACGGAGAGCGATCTTAAGAGATCTGAATTCTTCCGAAAGAAGGATGGCGATCTCGGAGCTAATGCCACAAAGTTTTTGGCTGCTCTTGAGGCAGCGAAGAGTCGACCACTGTGGCGGGTAATAGTTGCGCTCTCGATTCGGCATGTTGGGCCGACAGCGGCACAGGCGTTAGCTAAACATTTCAAATCTCTCATTGCGATCTCTGAGAGTTCGGCAGATGCGCTCTCTGAGATTGATGGCGTTGGCGAGATCATTGCCCAAGCGATCATCGAATGGTTTGAGGTCGATTGGCACCGAGCAATCATTGAAAAGTGGGATAGGGCTGGCGTTCAACTGATAGAGATCGAGGCCCCGAACACCGCACCTCAGACACTCGCAGGGTTGACGATTGTCGTGACCGGCTCATTAGTTGATTTCACCCGCGACGGAGTATCTGAAGTGATTGCGCTGCATGGCGGGAAGAGTTCATCATCCGTTTCGAAGAAGACCGACTATGTCGTGGTCGGTGAAGCGGCTGGATCGAAGGCCGACAAGGCGGCAGAGCTCGGGGTTCCTATCCTCGATGAGGCGGCCTTCAAGCGGTTGCTCGCAGGCGAGAAGTAGACCCGCTCAATTTCAGACTCTTCCATCCAAGAGAGCTATGAAAGTTCGATAGAGTTAGACCATGTTGAAGACACTCCACATTCACGCAGAAGGTGCAGTACGCCACCTCCCAGTTTCACCCGTTTTCTTCGGCGTCTTCGCCTTTGGAATCCTGAGCTTCCTGCTCTATCTCGTCCTTCGTTTAGACCGCGAGTAATCTCATCGCACAGATAGGAATTCTCGGCGGTACCTTTGATCCGATTCACCTCGGTCACCTCCGAATACTCACGGCAGTTGAATCGCGCTTCGATTCACTCTTTCTCATTCCGTCAGGTCAGCCACGCCTTCGTACAGATAAGCCCGCTGCCAGTGGTGCTCATCGCGTCGAGATGTGCACAGCTGCCCTCGCTGATCTGCCTGATGCGCTTCAAGAGAAGGTCTCGGTCTTAGACCTTGAGGTCAATCGATCTGGCCCTACCTTTACGATCGACACAATCAACCAATTGCGCATGGTCTACCCTCGAGATTCCTTCACCATCATTCTTGGAAGCGATGCTGCCGCGAAATTTGATGAGTGGTATCGCGCAGAGGCCCTCAAAAAGATCGTCGATATTCTCGTTGTGAAGCGGCCCGGTCCGATTAGTCAGATTAGTCAGAGCGGACAACAGAAATCTGGATTTACCGAAGTTGAAATTAAGGCGATTGATCTCAGTGCCACGATGGTTCGCGAGGCGATCGCAAAGGGCGCTGATCTCGCCCCGATGCTCTCTTCATCAGTCCGTACCTACATCAAAGAAAATGGCTTATATGGCAGCAAGTAAATCAGTCTCAGATCTCGCTCAATTAGCAGCGACGGCAGTAGCTGAAAAATTAGGTACGGATATTGTTGCGCTCGATATGACAGAGCAGATGTTGCTCTCTGAAGTCTTTCTGATCTGTACTGCATCGACAGATCGCCAGGCAGAAGCGATTGCTGATGGCGTCTTCGAAGCACTTGCAAAGATTGGTGAGAAGCCAATTCGTAAAGAGGGTAAGGGTCAATGGATCCTGCTCGATTACTCCGATCTCGTCGTTCACATCCAGACCCAAGAGCTACGCAATTTCTACATGCTCGATCGCCTCTGGAACGACTGCGCCCGACTTCCACTTGTCATCGAAGAGAGCCGTTAGTTCCTCATCGTGAGCACTCCACGCATTGTTCTCTGGCGTCATGGTCAGACAGACTGGAATATTGAGAACAGGTTTCAGGGCCACACCGATATTGCATTAAATGCGGTCGGAAAGTTTCAAGTCGAACATGCCGCAAAAGTTCTCCTTGGGCTCAACCCCTTAAAGATCGTTTCGAGTGATTTGGGTCGAACCCGCGAGACGGCTGGCGCTCTTGCAGAGCTATCCGGCCTTGAGATCATCATTGATTCCGGGTTGCGCGAGACCAATGGCGGTAATTGGGAAGGCAAGACCGGAATTGAAAATCGAGCCAATGATGAAGAGAACTTCGTCGGTTGGCTCTATGGCGATGATCGACCAGCTGGCGGAATCGGAGAGCGCCGAACAGAGGTAGCAGCTCGAGCCCTTGCAGTTGTCGAACGAGAGATTGCTGGAGTCGATGGCACTGTCGTCTTTGTGACACACGGCGGGTCAGCGCGCTGCATTCTTGGGGCTATTCTCGAACTTCCGCTTGAGCAGTGGGCGAGACTTGGTGGGCTCTCAAATGCTTCGTGGTCAGTCCTTGAGAAGAATCATGCGGGCCAATGGTGCCTCACAGAACATAACGCTGGCTCACTTCCCGAGCCGCTCTTTGGCAACGAGAGCGGGAGTTAGATAAGGTCTACTCCTCACGTTCGCTTGAGCGATCAAGAAACGGGGCTGTGGCGCAGCTGGTAGCGCACCTGCATGGCATGCAGGGGGTCAGGGGTTCAAGTCCCCTCAGCTCCACTCTATGAACAGATATCGCGACTCCGGCTTCCAGATCCCAGAGGCGTGGACGAACGTCAATATGAGTGATCAAAGCGGAAAGAAATTTCTTATTACTGGGGCGACCAGTGGACTCGGTCTTGCCGCTGCAACTGCGCTCACCGCAAAAGGTGGCGAAGTTACCATCACTGCCCGCAATCTCAAGAAGGGCGCACGCGCCCAAGAGCAGAGCGGCGCTGCACATCTGCTCGAATTAGATCTAGCCGATCTCGCCTCGGTGCGTGAAGCAGCCGCAAAGGTCACTACGCCATTTGATGTTGTCATATTAAATGCCGGCGTTATGGCGATCCCATATCGATTAACTGCTGATGGCTTTGAGATGCAACTTGGCACCAACCATCTTGGCCACTTTGCATTCGCCGGACTTATCAAATCCCAAATTAAGGGACGACTCATCTCGATGGCATCCCAAGCTCATCGCCTCGGAACCTTTGGCGATCACAGCAAAGAGGAGATCCGCACTCGCGCCCTCGGTAAAGGAAAGTATTCGCCGTGGTCTGCCTATGGTGATAGCAAGTTGGCGAATCTACTCTTCACAAATGAGATCGAACGTCTTCGCCTACGTGAGAAGTGGGATTTCATTTCAATCGCGTGCCATCCTGGTTGGGCAAATACCAATCTTCAAAAGGTTGGCCCGATGATGGCTGGCAGAAGCTTTCAAGCGAAGGCGATGATCGCAACGAGCGCGCTCTTGGCGCAGACACCACTCGAAGGCGCCTATCCAGCTCTATGCGCTGCGACCTACCCAGATATTTTGGGCGCCTCCTACCTCGGGCCGAATGGCTTGGGGGAGATGCGGGGCACGCCAAAGTTCACCCATGGAAAAGCTCTCGCCTATGATCAAACCCTTGCCCGCAATCTTTGGGAAGTGAGCGAAGAGCTCACCGGCGTCAGTTGGAAAGGATAGGTAGCGTCAATGGCAGAGCATGAGGCATATGACATCCATGGCGTAGAAGCGAAGTGGCTTCCTATCTGGGATCAGATCGAACCATTTAAATCCGGCCGCGCCGACGATCCACGTCCAAAGCGTTATGTCCTAGATATGTTTCCTTATCCATCAGGTGATCTCCACATGGGCCACGCAGAAGCGTATGCAATGGGTGATGTGATTGCTCGTTACTGGATTCAAAAGGGTTACAACGTCATGCATCCAATCGGGTGGGACTCCTTTGGCCTACCTGCCGAGAATGCAGCGATCAAACGCGGATCCGATCCACGCGAATGGACCTACGAGAACATTGCAGTTCAGAAGGCTTCGATGCGCAGATATGCCTGCTCATTCGACTGGGACCGCGTTCTTCACACGAGCGATCCCGAGTATTACCGATGGAATCAATGGATCTTCTTGCAGATGTACAAGAAGGGCTTGGCCTACCGAAAAGATTCACCTGTTAACTGGTGCCCGAATTGCCAGACCGTTCTTGCCAATGAGCAAGTTGTTGCTGGCTTGTGTGAACGTTGCGATACCGCGGTCACGAAGAAGAAGTTGAACCAGTGGTACTTCAAGATCACCGATTACGCCGATCGCTTACTCGACGATATGGATCAACTCGAAGGTGCCTGGCCTGAAAAGGTTCTACAGATGCAGCGCAATTGGATCGGACGATCAATTGGCGCAGAAGTAACCTTTGAAATCGAAGGTCGTAGCGAACCCATCACGATTTACACCACTCGACCAGACACGCTCTTCGGCGCCACCTTCATGGTTGTGGCGGTGGATTCACCTCTTGCCGCTGAGCTTGTACAAGGCACTGGTGTTGAATCTGAATTCACGAAGTACCTCGAGACGATCAAGGCAGCGAGCGATATCGATCGCTTGGCGACTGATCGCCCAAAGAGCGGCATCTTCCTTAATAGATATGCGATCAACCCAGTAAATGGTGAGAAGTTGCCGATCTGGGCCTCTGATTACGTCCTTGCTGACTATGGCACAGGCGCAATCATGGCTGTTCCTGCCCATGATCAACGCGACCTAGATTTCGCCCGCGCTATGAAATTACCTGTTCGCGTAGTCGTTGAGACTGGGGAAGAGGATCCAAACGAGACCGGGATTGCAACAGTCGGTGAAGGTTCATTGATCAACTCAGGTGAACTCAACGGACTATCAAAGAGCGGTGCGATCACTAGAATTATCGACGTACTTGCTGACCGCAAACTCGGTAAAGCTGCGAAGAATTATCGCCTCCGCGATTGGCTGATCTCGCGCCAGCGTTTCTGGGGTACCCCGATTCCGATCATTCATTGCGAGAGGTGTGGCGAAGTTGCTGTACCAGAAGAGCAACTCCCAGTTGAACTTCCAAGCGCACAGGGACTCGACCTCAAGCCAGCGGGCACTTCACCGCTTGGCGCAGCAGATTCTTGGGTCAACGTCTCGTGCCCACAATGCGGGGCACCAGCAAAGCGCGATGCTGACACGATGGATACCTTCGTTGATTCGTCCTGGTACTTCTTGCGCTACACCAACCCAGATGACTCCGCTCAGGCCTTCGATAGGAAGTTAGTCGATCAGTGGGCTCCAGTTGATCAATATGTCGGTGGCGTTACGCATGCAATTCTCCACCTGCTCTATTCACGCTTCTTCACCAAGGTCTTGCACGATATTGGGCTCTTGAATTTCACCGAGCCATTTACTCGTTTACTCAATCAGGGCATGGTCTTGATGGATGGATCCGCGATGTCTAAGAGTCGTGGCAATTTAGTCCGTCTCTCTGAACAGCTCGATACTGATGGTGTCGATGCCGTCCGCGTCTCATTGATCTTTGCTGGCCCGCCAGAAGATGACATCGATTGGGCTGATGTCTCACCATCGGGATCTCTCAAATTCCTCAATCGCGCATGGCGTATCTCCCAAGATGTCGAGAGTGTTGCGGGCGTTGATTTCACCACTGGTGACCTCGCACTCCGCAAGGTCACGCACAAGTCATTGCGGGATATCTCACTCGCCGTTGAGACCTATCGTTTTAACGTTGCGGTTGCGCGCACGATGGAGCTCGTCAATGCGACGCGAAAGGCAATCGATAGCGGTTGTGGTCCGCAAGATCCTGCAGTTCGCGAAGCAGCAGAGGCGATTGCGATCTCACTCTCACTTGTAGCGCCATTTACAGCCGAGGAGATGTGGTCACTCCTTGGCCATAAGCCTTCAGTTGCCCTAGCCGGTTGGCCAACCATCGACCCCGCTCTTCTCACTGAAGATTCCGTTGTAGTGATCCTCCAGGTGAATGGCAAGATCAAGGATCGTATCGAGGTCTCACCTGATATCACGGATGCAGAACTTGAATCACTTGCCCTAGCTAATCCTGAAATTACTGCAGCGATTGCGGGTGCAACGATTCAAAAAACGATTGTTCGCGCTCCAAAACTTGTTAACATCGTTATTTAATTAACAGGGGAAGATCCACTTCTTCGAAGTGGATGCACGGGAGAAGTACTTTCACTCCATGTTTCAGATTCCAGAATTAAGCGATGTGCAACGCCGTAATCTTTACATCATCTTCGGGGGATTCCTTGCACTCGGTGCACTCTTCTTCTCGCTCGCTCAAGGAAATGCTTCACCAACACCGAAACCAACGATCTCGTTGGCCCCGATAGCGCCTTCGAAACCAACCCCATCAACACCTTCGACGATCGTCGTTGATGTCGCAGGAAAGGTCCTCCATCCGCAGATCTACACGCTGCCGATGGGTTCACGGGCGGCTGATGCGATCGCCGCTGCCGGGGGAGCGATCAAGGGTGTAGCGCTCACCGATATCAACCTCGCCCATCTCTTGGTAGATGGTGAGCAGATTGTCGTGGGGGCGCCGCCAGTAGTTACCTCGACATCAAAGGTAGGCGCTAAGCGCGGAAAGAGCACTACTGCGATCGTCAATATCAATACTGCTACTGCCGCACAGCTTGAGGTTCTTGCTGGAGTCGGTCCAGTGATGGCAGCGAAGATCATCGCCTATCGAAATACCCATGGAAAGTTCACCTCGATTGATGGAATCGCGAAGGTTCCGGGATTTGGAAAATCAAAATTCGCTCTCGTGAAATCCCAACTTCGCATCTAGCGCTCTTCTTAGTGGGGTTGTCGGTATGGCTTGGAGCAGCAAGCGCAGTTCTTATCTTCTCTTAGTAGCCGCCCTCCTTGTGGGTGGTGCAGGAAGCTTGATTCGAGTGCAGGCGTTAGCGCACTCACCGCTTCACTCAGCTTCATCCATCACTTTTTCTGCGACGGTGGAGACCGATCCAGTTCTCGGCAAGAGCAAGGTCATCGGGTCCCATATCAAGCAAGCGAGCACCACTTTTCTCGCGGTACTCAATCACGGTCGAATCGATGGCGTCGAATATTCACTTCATCTACCTGTTCGCATAACAAGTAGCACAGCGGTCCACTTCTTACCTGGCTCTCATATTTCAGGTTCTGGAAGCATCTTCGCTACGGCTGAACGCAGGGTTGCTGCACTCATCTCTGCTCGCTCATCTCTGCGACAGACGAGAGAGAGTGATCCTATTAATCGAGTCGCCGGATCTATCCGTTCGGCCTTTCGAGAGAGCGCTCTCTCGATCGGTGGAGAGAGCGGTGCGCTCATCCCTGGTCTAGTACTGGGTGATACATCTCTGGAGAGTTCTAACTTCTTAGTCGATATGAGGCGTTCGGGCCTAACTCATCTCACAGCTGTAAGCGGTGAGAACTTTGCAATCATCGCCGCCTTTTTGCTCTGGGGCCTTCAATTCGCACTCCGTCGACTTCGTACTCGAATTGTTATCACAGCAATAGTGCTCACAACCTTCATCTTTCTTGTGCGACCTTCACCGTCAGTTCTGCGTGCCTCTGTCATGACCTCAGTTCTCTTGCTGGGAAAGGCAAGAGGTGTGCGCACTTCAGCGCTTCCCGCGTTAGGGCTTGCGATCGCTGGGCTCATACTCATCGACCCCTTTCAAGCGATCGACCCAGGGTTTGCGCTCTCGGTAAGTGCTACCGCAGGAATTCTCATACTCTCGCCGACTCTGTCGAATTTCTTCGCTCAATTCACTCGCCATAAAAAGGTGGTTGAGCTCTTAGCAATACCTATGGCCGCAACTATCTTCTGCACACCACTGATCATCGCAATCTCGGGACAGCTGAGTCTGATTGCCCTGCCAGCGAATTTCCTCGTTGCCGAAGTCGTAGCACCGATCACGATTATTGGTTTCATCGCAGCGCTACTCTCGCCGCTATCGGCAGTAATTTCACACCTTCTCCTCTTGATCTGTAAGCCATTTTCGGGATGGGTAGTTTTTGTCGCACATACCTGCGGATCGCTGCCAGTACTTAAGGTGCCAAAGAGTTTTGCTGGGGCCGCGCTCGCACTCTTATTCACGCTCTTGCTACTCAGGCGCGCCTTCAAGTCACTGACACTTTTGGTTGTAGGTGCAGTGGCGATCCATCTATTCGGAGTGATCGGATGGCCAGGAAAGTCTTGGGTGCTCGTGAACTGTGATGTGGGCCAGGGAGATGGTGCGGTTATCAATCTTGGTGGCGGTTCTGCAATCGTGATTGATGTTGGGCCTGATCCGGACCTTATGGATAAATGTCTTGCATCGCTACATATCAGCGAGATTCCATTACTCGTTCTTACACATTTTCATGCCGACCACGTCAATGGCTTATCAGGGGTATTGCGAAATAGGCATACCGGTTCGGTCTGGATCTCAAATAATCCCCAACCATCATTTGAGTATGAGCAGACGATCTCGCTGTTGCGCGGAGTACAAATCAGCACCATTACTCAAGGTCAATCAACCCAATTCTCAAGTAACAAGGGGCTGGTGAAAATTCTCGCCCTATGGCCAACGACTGATGCATTAAAACTTCCTTCCCTTCCCGGCGATGGTTCGGGGATCAACAATTCGAGTATCGCCCTGCTTGTGAATATTTCAGGGATCACCTTCTACACATCCGGGGATACCGAACCTCCGGCACAGGAGGAGATCGTTAATAGCGGGTTGCTCGGTAGTTTCGGTCAGGTCGCGATCATGAAGGTGAGCCACCATGGATCGGCCTACCAATACCTGCCGTTAGTGGATGCGCTCAAACCCCGCATCGCGCTCATCAGCGTCGGGGTGGGAAACTCCTATGGCCACCCAGCGGCGACCACGATAGCTGCCCTTGCAAACCGAGGGATCGCCGTCTACCGAACCGACCGAGATGGAGCGATTGCGGTTGACGCAGACCTTAAGATCAGCACACAACGTAAGAAGTGGTGGGATATCTCGTGGGGTTAACGCTTATTCAAGGTGGCGAGTCGATTCTCGCTGACCGAGCGATCTCTGCTGCGATCGCCAAGATCCCCGGGGCGACGCTCACGCAGTTGGATTGTTCAGAGATTGAACTCGGCGCTATTACGGATGCACTCGCGCCCTCTTTATTTGGCGAAGATCGCGTCATCGTCTTACGAGAGATTCAAGAACTTGCCTCTGATCTACAAGATGAGATTAGTGATTACCTCGCCAACCCCGATGAGACCGTCGCACTCGTCTTGTGGCACAAGGGCGGAGTAAAAGGTAAGGCGCTGCTCGATAAGGTTAAGAAGTTAAAGCCGGAGATCATCGCGGTTGATGCGATTAAGAAGGATGGCGAGAAGGCCCAATTTGTACACGATGAATTTTCTCGAGCCGGGCGAAAGATCTCAGTCGATGCTGTGCAGGCACTCGTTGATGCCCTTGGGTCAGATCTACGTGAGTTAAGTGGCGCCGCTTCTCAACTGGCAGCAGACGTGGCACCTGGCAAGACGATTGATGTGGCCGATATTGAAAAATTCCATCAGGGTCGGGTAGAGACAACGGGGTATGACGTTGCTGATGCCACGCTGGATGGGAAGACAGATTTGGCGCTGATCACTCTACGACAGGCGCTTGAGACCGGCGTAGATCCTGTTCTGATCATCTCGGCGTTAGCCTCTTCGATGCGAACCTTGGCAAAGGTCTCCGGAGCGAGCAGGGGAGTAAAGGCCTTCGATCTTGCTTCCAGCCTTGGACTGCCGCCATGGCAGATTGATAAGGCGCGTAGGCAACTTCAAGGGTGGACGCCCACCACCCTCTCGGCGGCGGTAGTGAAACTTGCCCAAGCAGATGCCGATATCAAGGGGGCCAGCGCAGAGCCGCTTTACGCGTTAGAGCGCTGCATCCTCGATATTGCCCTGGCTAGGTCTCGCTAGGTCTGCACACTAGCCTCAGTTTGAGGGGAGCGCCCCTTGGCTGATAGCCTTTGCCCTTCCTGGAGACAGGGCAGAGAACCGAGTCCACAAGGGCGCGGATACATTTTTTAGAAAAGGTAATCTTCACGTGGCAAATATCAAGTCGCAGATCAAGCGTATTAAGACCAATGAGAAGGCTCAGGCACGCAACAAGTCAGCTCGCTCAGGCCTCAAGACTGCGATCCGCCGCTTCAAGGATGCGCTCGCTGCCGGCGACGCTGCCACTATCACGGAAGAACTTCGCGTTGCATCAAAGACTCTTGATGTTGCAGTGAGCAAGGGTGTGCTTCACGCCAACGCTGCCGCAAATAAGAAGTCATCGCTTGCTAAGCAAGCCAATAAAGTCGCTAAGTAATTTCCCAGAACTCCACGGACTGTAGGTAAGCATGCCTGCGATTCCATTAGCTAAAGCGCCGCAACCGTCTCAGACGAACCCTGTGCAGATTCGCAATTTCTGCATCATTGCGCATATTGATCACGGTAAATCTACGCTCGCAGATCGCATGCTCGGCATCACTGAAGTTGTAGAGCAGCGCAATATGCGTGCTCAGTACCTCGATCGCATGGATATCGAACGCGAGCGCGGAATCACCATTAAGTCACAAGCGGTGAGATTGCCGTGGCGTTCTGGCATCGATGGCCAGGAATACATTCTTAATATGATCGATACGCCCGGTCACGTCGACTTCACCTACGAAGTCTCTCGATCACTAGCCGCCTGCGAAGGTGCAGTACTTCTCGTGGATTGCGCTCAAGGTATCGAAGCGCAGACGCTTGCTAATCTCTATCTGGCGATGGAGAACAACCTCACCATTATTCCTGTTCTGAATAAGATCGATCTACCCGCGGCTCAGCCAGAGAAATTCGCTCAAGAGCTTGCAAAGTTAATTGGCTGTGAACCAGAAGATTGTCTTCGTGTATCAGGTAAGACTGGTGCAGGCGTTGAAGAACTTCTCGATCAAATCGTGAAGCAGATTCCAGCCCCGGTTGGCGACCCAGAAGCGCCAGCGCGTGCACTGATCTTCGACTCGGTCTACGACTCATACCGTGGCGTTGTTACCTATGTTCGAGTTGTTGATGGACACCTCTCTACCCGCGATCAGATTCAAATGTTCTCAACGGGCGTTCGCCACGAGATGCTTGAAGTAGGCGTTATTTCACCTGAACCAGTACCGAGCAAGGGTCTTGGCGTCGGCGAAGTTGGCTACCTCATCACTGGCGTAAAAGATGTTCGCCAATCTCGCGTAGGCGATACCGTCACAAATTACCAACGTCCTACAGATAAAGCGTTGGCAGGGTATAAAGATCCACGCCCAATGGTCTTCTCGGGTCTCTTCCCACTTGATGGCGCTGAGTACCCGATGTTGCGTGAAGCGCTCGATAAGTTGCAACTCAATGATGCTGCACTCGTCTTTGAACCAGAGAACTCCGCTGCACTTGGTTTTGGATTCCGATGCGGCTTCCTCGGTCTCTTGCACATGGAGATCGTTCGTGAGCGGTTAGAACGTGAGGCGGGACTTGCCCTTATCTCAACCGCACCAAACGTGGTTTATAAGGTTACTGATGACACAGGCACGGAACTGATTGTTACAAACCCTAGTGAATTTCCTGATGGAAAGATCATGAAGGTAGAGGAGCCAATTGTTCGAGCAACTGTTCTTGCCCCATCTGAATTTATTGGTGGGATTATGGAGCTCTGCCAACAACGTCGCGGCACACTTCTTGGCATGGATTACTTGTCAGAAGATCGCGTTGAGATTCGTTATACCCTCCCGCTTGCGGAAATCGTCTTTGATTTCTTCGATCAACTTAAATCTCGAACCCGTGGTTATGCCTCACTCGATTACGAACCAATCGGTGAAGCTGAAGGCGATCTTGTGAAGGTTGATATTTTGCTGCAAGGGGAAAAAGTTGATGCATTTAGCGCGATTGTTCATCGTGATAAGGCATATACCTACGGTGTCATGATGACGACAAAGTTGCGCGAGCTGATCCCTCGTCAGCAATTTGAAATTCCTATTCAAGCCGCCGTTGGTGCGCGCATCATTGCCCGTGAATCCATTCGCGCAATCCGCAAGGACGTGCTTGCCAAGTGCTACGGTGGCGATATCTCTCGTAAGCGCAAACTCCTCGAGAAGCAGAAAGAGGGCAAGAAGCGCATGAAGATGGTTGGCCGAGTAGAAGTTCCGCAAGAGGCTTTTATCGCGGCTTTGACCACAGATGATGAGAAGTCTAAGGAAGCGAAGAAATAGTCGTGGCACCAGTTGCTGCAAGCTCGGATCTCTCGTTTTACATCCACATTCCTTACTGCGTGAAGCGCTGTGGTTACTGTGATTTCAATACCTACACTCCAGCAGAGTTGAAAGTTGAGTCTTCGCTGACTGAGATCTCTCATAGTTATATCGATCTCATGATGAAAGAGATTGAGATGGCCAGAGCATTCTCTGATGCCAGAACGGTCCCAACAATCTTCTTCGGTGGAGGCACTCCAAGTTTGATGGAGCCAGCCGATCTCGGTCGAGTTATTGCAACAATTGCTGATCACTTCGAATTGTCATCTGATTGTGAAATCACAATGGAGGCGAACCCAGATACCCTCACGCTCGAACGGCTTAAGGGATATCGAGAAGCGGGAATTAACCGATTATCAATCGGAATGCAATCTGCCGTCTCTCATGTTCTGCACGTCTTAGATCGAACGCACAATCCGGCCAATATCGAGAAGGTAGTGGGTTGGGCGCGGGAAGCGGGCTTCGATGAGATCTCGTTGGATCTCATCTACGGAACTCCGGGTGAGACCATGGATGATTGGCAAGCGAGTATCGAGGCAGCGCTCTCTCAAGATATTTCTCATATCTCGGCCTATGCACTGATCGTTGAAGATGGAACGAAGTTAGCTGCGCAAGTCCGACGGGGTGAATTCATCATTCCTGAGGATGACGAGACTGCGGATAAGTATCTCCTTGCTGATCAACGCTTTCACGAGGCAGGTTTTGAATGGTACGAGATCAGTAATTGGTCGAAACCTGGTTCTTCCTGTCGCCATAATGTTGCCTATTGGAAAGGTGCGAATTGGTGGGGGATTGGCCCTGGTGCGCACTCTCACATCAATGGTCGTCGTTGGTGGAATGTGAAGCACCCAACTGCCTATCGCGAACGGATCAAAGAAGGGCATGCACCGATGCAGGCTAATGAGGTTCTCACTGAAGAAGAGATGGCTCGCGAAGAGATCATGCTCCTGCTCAGGCTGCCTGCTGGGTTATCGCTCGACAGTTTCAACCCTGCCCAGCGAACCGCGCTCGAAGATTTCGCAGCACAGGGATACTTTGAGCAGGATCCGTGGGAGCAAGGGCTCCTGACTCTTTCGCGAAGCGGGCGGTTGATCGCAGATCGAATCGTGCGCGAATTGGTCCTCTAGTAGAGTTCGCAAATCATGCATGAACGTCAGTTAGAGATTCTGCGCGCGATCGTAGATGAGTACGTAGCCACGGAAGAACCGGTTGGCTCTAAAGCTATTGCCGAACGCCACGGCTTAGGCGTCTCTCCTGCGACGATTCGAAATGAGATGGCAGTACTCGAAGATGCGGGCTTAATTGCTCAGCCTCATACAAGCGCTGGCAGAATCCCAACGAACTCTGGCTACCGACTCTTCGTAGATAAGATCGCCCAGATCAAGCCGCTCTCGACGGCTGAGCGACGTGCGATCGAGACATTTATGTCAGGTGCAGATGACCCTGATGAAGTTGCAACACGTGCGGTTCGACTCCTTGCCCAAATCACCCATCAAGTTGCCATTGTGCAGGTTCAGAGTTCAGAGCGCGTCGTGCTATCGGGCACAGCAAACCTGGCTCGCTCTAACGTTGATAGCGCAGCAGATCTCTATCCAGTCCTCGAAGCGCTCGAAGAACAGGTTGTCTTATTAAAACTCCTCGCCGATGCCGGAAGTTCGATCAATGTGAAGATCGGTAGCGAACAACCGAGTGCAAACCTGCAGACGACGAGCGTTGTGAGTATGGGTGCAGGAAAAGGTGCGATCGGCATCTTGGGGCCAACCCGAATGGATTATGCGAGTTCGATGGGCGCAGTCCATGCTGTTGCTCGATACATCAGCAACTTCTTTGATGGAGAGTCTCACTAATGTCTGATCATTACAGCGCTCTCGGAGTCACTCGCGATGCTTCGGCCGATGAGATCAAAAAGGCTTACCGAAAATTAGCGCGTGAGCTACATCCAGATGTTAACCCTGATCCGGCATCAGCGGAGAAGTTTAAGAGCGTCACAACTGCCTACGAAGTCTTGAGTGATCCACAGAAGCGTCAGAGCTATGACATGGGCGGAGATCCCTTCTCACAATTTGGCGGCGGCGGAGCGAACTTCGGATTCGGCGACATCATGGATGCATTCTTTGGTGGCGGGGGATCCCGTGGACCGCGCAGCAGAATGCGTGGCGGGCAAGATGCCTTAATCCGCATCGAAGTTGATTTGGCCGAGGCCTGTTTTGGTGTCGAACGCGATTTTGAAGTCGAAACAGCGGTCGCTTGCGGCAAGTGTCACGCAACGGGTTGTGCTGATGGCGCGAAACCAGCAACCTGCGATATCTGCAAAGGTCGCGGTGAAGTTCAGCAAGTTCAACGATCATTTATCGGCCAAGTAATGACAAGTCGTGCCTGCGCAAGTTGTCAGGGCTATGGCTCGGTTATCAAACAGCCTTGTAGTGAGTGCGCGGGGGATGGTCGAGTTCGAGCCCGAAAGAGTCTGCATGTGAAGATTCCTGCCGGCGTTGAAACCGGAAACCGGATCCAGATGACTGGCATGGGTGAAGTGGGACCTGGTGGCGGACCAGCCGGCGATCTCTATGTCGAAATTGTTGAAAGTGAACATCCATTCTTGGTGAGAGATGGCAATAACCTCCATATCTGGATCTCAGTGCCGATGAGCTCAGCCGCACTTGGCGGTCGGGTGATGATCGAGACGCTGGATGGCGAGCGAGAAGTCGCCTTTAAGGCGGGCATTCAGAGCGGTCATGCCGTTGTACTTAAGGATTTGGGAGTTTCACGCCTTCGGGGCGGAGGTCGTGGAGACCTAGTCGTCCATATCGACATCACGACTCCATCGAAGTTGAGTAAGGATGAAGAGGAACTCTTCAAGAAGTTGGCGAAGCTTCGTAGCGAGGATGAGTCGACAGTCCGGGTTCATCAACGGGATGAGAAGTCTGATAGCGGGCTCTTCTCACGCTTTAGAGAAGCGTTCCACCGCTGATGCTCTCACTCTTCTTTGTTCCAGAGCTGAGCGATGGTAGCTCGGTCACTGTTGATGGAGATGAAGCGCACCATGCAATTAAGGTGATGCGGATGAAGGTGGGCGAACGTCTTCAAGTAAGTGATGGCCGTGGCAATTGGATCGAAGGGTCGATCTCCGGGATCGATAAATCCAGTTTTAAAGTTGATGTCGCAGATCGCGGCCATACCTCCCGTTCGCATCCGGAATTTGTGATTATTCAAGCGCTCACGAAATCTGAGCGAGCGAAAGAGACGATCGAACTCTTAGTTGAAGGCGGAGCAGATCGCATCATCGCCTGGCAATCAGATCACTGCATCGCAAAGTGGAAGAGCGATATGCAGGGCAAGTGGGAGAGCGCCGCAGTCGCTTCATGCAAACAGTCGCGACGTCACACAATTCCAAAGATTGAAGCACCCATTACGCTCACGCAGATTCGGGAGAGATTTACTGCTAACTCACTTCTCGTTGTTCTTCATGAATCGGCTCAAGAAAAACTCAGCGTCGTGGTCTCACCTTCGGCGATTTCGTTTGATCAGATCGTTCTCGTCATCGGACCCGAAGGCGGGATCAGCAAGGATGAGCTTCGCGAACTTGAGGCTATTGGGGCGAAGATCGTTCGACTTGGCAGCCCAGTTTTGAGATCTGCACATGCAGGATTAGCTGGACTCTCGGCGATTTCAGCACTGATCAAGCATTGGTAGCGAGCGACAAGTATTAGAGTGCTGATATGTGCATCTTCTGCAAAGTAGCCGCCGGTGAGTTCGGAACAGAGTTTCTCTACTCTGATGATGACGTTGTTGCTTTTCGCGATCTTGCTCCGCAAGCCCCAACCCACATCTTGATTATCCCTCGAGCGCATTTCGAGAATGTTGACGAACTCACGAGCGCCTCACCAGATACAACAGCGAAGCTCTTTGCGGTTGCCTCTCGCCTTGCGAAGGAGGAGGGTTTAGATGGGCACCGAACCGTCTTTAACACCGGAGCTTCTGCTGGTCAGAGCGTCTTTCACGCTCATCTCCACCTGCTAGGTGGCCGTCCGCTCGCATGGCCGCCAGGTTAATCGTAGGATTCGAGCAATGGATTCAGCCTTGATTACCGTCCCAACCGCGATCCCGATGGTCGCCCTTGTTGGACCAAACGATAGTTATCTCCGTACCTTCGAGAGCACATTCCCGAAAATCGTTATCACTGTTCGCAGCAATGAGATCTTCGTCAAAGGCGATCTGGAAGAGTCCGCTGCCTTCGAGTCTCTTGTTAAAGAACTACTCGTTCTCTTACGTGGTGGGCAGATTCTCACTCCCGATTCGATCGATCAGGCGATCGTCATGATCAAACGCACGCCAGCAGATCATCCTGCTGAAGTTCTCTCACTCAACATTCTTAGCAACCGTGGGAAGAGCATTCGACCAAAGACGGCGAATCAGAAGCGATATGTAGAGGCGATCGATACCCACACGATCACCTTTGGCCTTGGACCAGCGGGTACAGGTAAGACTTATCTTGCGATGGCGAAGGCGATTCAAGCTTTGCAAGCAAAAGAGGTCAATCGAATTATCTTGACCCGTCCGGCAGTTGAGGCGGGAGAGAAGCTCGGATTCCTTCCAGGCACTCTCTCTGAGAAGATCGATCCATACCTACGGCCGCTCTTTGATGCTCTTCACGACATGATCGATCAAGAGTCGATTCCACGGTTGATGCAATCTGGTGTTATCGAAATTGCGCCGCTGGCATATATGCGCGGACGTACGTTAAATGATGCATTTGTTATTCTCGATGAAGCGCAGAACACAACGCCCGAGCAGATGAAGATGTTCCTCACTCGCCTTGGTTTCGGCTCAAAGATGGTTATTACTGGCGATGTAACTCAAGTAGACCTACCCAATTATGCGAAGTCGGGACTTGCGGTAGTTCAGAATGTTTTGAGGGATGTGGAAGATATCTCGTTCTCACACTTGAACTCTGAAGATGTGGTTCGCAACCGCCTTGTGGGCGATATCGTCGAGGCTTATGGACGCTTTGATGATGCAGAGAGCAAGGGCACAACTGATGGCTATAGAACTTTCAAACGAATCTAACTCAACCTGCGATGAGGCTGCTCTCATCTCAGTAGCTGAGTACACTTTGGGCGACATGGGCATCCATCCGGAGTCAGATGTGAGTATCACGATCGTTGATGAAGATCGCATGAGCGAACTCCACGTGGAGTGGATGGACCTTGAAGGTCCTACGGATGTCCTCTCCTTTCCCATGGACGAACTACTCCCAAACTCTGCCGCTGATGGCCCAGGCATCGTGGGGGATATCGTCCTCTGCCCAGATTTCGCCTCCAAGCAAGCGGTGAAACACTCTCTCGCCGATGAACTCGCCTTGCTCACTATCCATGGCGTTCTCCACTGCTTAGGTTATGACCATGCCGAGAAGGCAGAAGAAGTTGTTATGTTTGAAATGCAAGATGGCATTTTGGCGCGATGGAAGAGTTCTCGTTCATGAACCTCGCTAACGATCTCTTAGTGATCTGCCTCCTTGCGATCCCGGTATTTCTCTTAGGTTATTTATCTGCCCATCATCCATTCTTCAAAGCGTTAGACCGGATTCTTCACTCTGCTATAAATCTCCTCACTGCTGGCCGTGGAATTGGAATCCGCCACTACACAAATGAAGCCGAGCTCCGAGATATGGTTGATGAGGCAAGTGAGCGCGGATTGATGGAGGATTCCGAACGCGAGATGATCCATTCAGTCTTTGATTTGGGAGATACGCTCGTCCGTGAATTGATGGTTCCTCGCACCGATATGGTCTGGATTGAAGGGGATAAGACGGTACGCCAGGGCCTCTCACTCGCGCTCCGATCTGGCTTTACCCGCATCCCTGTCATCACTGAAAATTTAGATAACGTCACTGGTATCGCCTACGTGAAGGATCTTGCGCGGCGCGTTCATGAACACCATGAATCCGAACAGACCGAGACCGTAGAGGCACACTCCCGTCCTGCCACCTTCGTCCCTGAGACGAAGACTGCTGCACAACTTTTGAAGGAGATGCAGAAGGACCAGATTCACATGGCCATTGTGATCGATGAATATGGCGGTACTGCGGGTTTGATTACTATCGAAGATATTCTGGAAGAGATCGTCGGTGAGATCGCGGACGAATACGATCTTGAAGCACCAGAGGTGGATTGGCTCGCTGATGGCAGCGTGCGACTCTCTGCTCGCCTTCACATTGAGGATTTTGAGGATGCGTGCAAGATTGAATTGACGGATGGCCAGCGAGAGGATGTCGATAGCCTCGGAGGTCTATTGGCGAAGGAGCTTGGCGGCGTTCCGATTCCTGGTAGCACGATCACAATTGCCGGATGGAGATTAACGGCCGAACGGCCCGTCGGTCGTCGCCATCGCATTGCATTTATCCTTGCGACTAGAAGTGATGAGGCTGACTCCGAAGTACGAGCGTGATAGCTCTGTTGAAGTTGTAGGCTCACCCCATGCGTATCGTTCGATTCTCTCCGCCCGCTAGTGCCGGTCTAGGTAGCGATCCACACTTTGGTGTCCTCAACGATCAAGGCGAGATCCTCGTCATTAAGGGCGATCCCATCTACTCGGGAATCGTGCCGACAGAGACGAAGGTAGCCCTCGAGGATGTTCGGTTGCTCGCACCAGTAATCCCTCGCAGTAAGGTCGTCTGTGTAGGAAAGAACTATGCCGATCACGCAGCCGAAATGAACTCCGTTGTTCCAGATGAACCTATTATTTTCTTAAAGCCTAATACCTCAGTCATTGGACCAGAGGAGATTATCCAGTGGCCCGCGATGGCACCGAGCATTGACTATGAAGGCGAGCTTGCAATCGTCATCTCTCGCATTTGTAAGGATGTACCGAAAGAGAAGTATGCGGATGTGGTCTACGGATACACGATCGGCAACGATGTAACTTCGCGCGAACTTCAGAAGCGCGATGGCCAGTGGATGCGCGCGAAGAGTTTCGATACCTTCTGCCCACTTGGACCATGGATTGAGACTGAATTTGTGCCGAGATCACAGCGGATCGAAACAATTGTGGATGGCATCGTGAAGCAATCAGAGCCCATCTCATCGATGATCTTTGATATTCCAACGATCATCAACTTCGTCTCTTCAGTGATGACACTCCTGCCAGGAGATGTCATTCTTACCGGAACTCCAGCGGGCATTGGTCCCATGGGCGCTGGCGAGAAGGTTCAAATCTCAATCGAGGGAATTGGTCAATTGACGAATACGGTGAGCGCTCATGGCCGCTAATACCTCATCTAATACCGCGACCAAGAAGGTCCGCGTCCGTTTTGCTCCTTCTCCAACTGGCGAGCTCCACGTAGGAAATATCCGCACCGCGCTCTTCGACTGGGCATATGCCAGACATACCGGCGGCTCCTTCATCTTCAGAATCGAAGATACCGATACCGAGCGCGTCACCGCTGAATATATCCAGGCCGCGATCAATACCTTGAAGTGGTTAGGCCTTGATTGGGATGAGGGCCCTGAAGTTGGGGGAGCGAACGCTCCGTATCTGCAGAGCCAACGCCTCGAGATCTATGCTCACTGGGCAGCTAAATTTCTAGAGCAAGGCGATGCTTATCATTGTTATTGCTCAGCGGAAGAGTTAGAAGCGGTTCGAGAGGCTCAACGAGCTGCGAACGTCGCTCCTGGCTATAACGGCCATTGCCGCAATCTCACTGCCGATCAAGTCGAAGCCTTCAAGGCGCAGGGTCGCAAGCCAGTACTGCGCATGCGCATGCCCGATGGTTCAACCACCTTCACCGATCTCATTCGTGGCGATGTAACTTTTGAGCATCAATACGTTCCGGATTTTGTCTTGGTCCGTAATGATGGCTCGCCTCTCTACACACTCGCGGTGGCGGTCGATGATGTTTTGATGCAGGTAACCCACGTTCTGCGCGGTGAAGATTTGCTCTCTTCAACTCCTCGTCAATTGCGGGTTTACGATGCTATGGGAGTGAATCCTGAAGATTATCCATTCTTCGCTCACCTTCCATTTGTGATGGGCCAAGATAATGCCAAGCTCTCAAAGCGCAATGGCGAGACATCTATCGCCTGGTACCGAGATGCTGGTTATCTACCTGAGGCTATATGTAACTACCTCGCCCTCCTTGGTTGGTCGCCAGGTGAAGACCGTGAGAATGTCACGATGAAAGAGCTCACCGAGCTCTTCACGGTAGAGCGAGTTCATAGTTCGCCAGCGCGTTTTGATATGAAGAAGCTTGAGGCGATCAATGGCGACAAGATTCGCGCCTTGACCCTTGAATCTTTCTTTGAGTGGTCGATGCCCTTCTTAACACGTAGTGGCGTCGCGACCGATTCTCCAGCCGATGTGGCACTGGTGAAGAAGGCGCTTCCGATCATTCAGGAACGGATCACAACGTTGAGTGAGATTCCCGCTCTTCTCAATTTCCTCTTCGTAACTGATTTTTCAATTGAGCCGGAGTCAGCGGCAAAGATTATCGATGAGGCATCGAAGCAGGTTCTGACAATTTCAGCGCAGCGCCTGACAGATCTCGCAGCTACTGGCAGCTGGGATCACGCCGGTATCGAGGCAGTACTTCGCACGGCACTGATCGAGGAGCATGGCCTAAAGCCACGTATCGCATTTAGCGCCCTCCGCATTGCAGTGACGGGTAGCCACATCTCGCCACCGCTCTTTGAATCCATGGAGTTGCTCGGGTCAGAGAAGTCGCTCGCCCGCATTCGTGCAGCCATATAGGCGTTCTGATCTATCCAAGCGCGTTCGAAAGCTAGGCAAAGTTCGGCTATCCTTAGCCCTTCCGAGATAGGCGTGAGAGCGTCGATTTTGGTGGGGTATGGGGTAATTGGCAGCCCAAGTGATTCTGGTTCATTTAGTCTAGGTTCGAGTCCTGGTACCCCAGCGATAGTCTTCTTAAGGCTTTGGCCTGGAGATGACTGTCATGTAAGACTTGTTTTACCTGCTTTAAACACTAGGGCCCCGTCGTCTAGCGGCCTAGGACTCTGGCTTCTCAAGTCAGCTACGAGGGTTCGAATCCCTTCGGGGCTACACATGAAGAGTGTGTAAAAAAGACCGAGAGTTAATTCTCTCGGTCTTTCTCATTTCTTAGATCTATTCTGCAGAGAATCTACTTACTCTGCGCGAGATATTCCGTAAGCCTGGCAGCGGTAGCAACAACTTGAGCCGCATGTGAACGTCCAGGTTGACGGCCGAGGCGCTCAATCGGTCCGCTGATACTTACAGCAGCAATCACTTTATTATTCGGGCCACGAACCGGCGCAGATACCGATGCAACGCCTACTTCACGTTCGCCAACTGATTGCGCCCAACCTCGACGACGAACCGCTGAAAGCGAAGCGGGGGTGAAGAGTGAACCAACTAATCCACGACGCAACTTCTCGGGCTCTTCCCAGGCGAGCAAGATTTGTGCAGCAGATCCAGCTTGCATCGTGAGAACTGTTCCTACAGGAACGGAGTCGCGCAATCCACTCATGCGTTCAGCAGTTGCCACGCATACTCGCTGATCGCCCTGTCTACGGTATAACTGGGCGCTCTCTGATGTGGCATCGCGAAGTGCGGTAAGGGCAGGTGCTGCGATGGCGAGAAGTCGATCCTCGCCGGCTGCTGCCGCCAACTCACCAGAGCGGGGTCCAAGTGTGAATCGACCCATGAGATCTCTTGTGAGCAGGCGATGAAATTCAAGTGCGACGGCGAGGCGATGCGCAGTTGGTCGTGCTATCCCAGTTGCGGCAACAAGTTCGGTGAGGGAGTGCGGCCCTGATTCGAGGGTGGCCATAATTCTTACGGCTTTGTCTAGAACGCCGACTCCGCTATTCTTCTTGTCCATAATCTAATACTGGCATCTCGAAATGCGAGATGCAAATATTGGTCCCGATTTTGGGAATTGAAGAGTACGGAGGAGTTATGGGTAAGACACTTGCCGAGAAGATCTGGGCTGACCACATTGTTAGTAGTGCGGCCAATGAGCCAGATTTGCTCTATATCGATCTCCATCTCATCCACGAGGTCACCAGCCCTCAGGCATTTGATGGCCTTCGCCTAGCAGGACGCCCAGTTCGCCGTCCGGATCTCACTATCGCCACCGAGGACCACAACGTCCCAACTCTCAATATTGATCAGCCAATCGCTGATCCAGTCTCAAAGCTTCAGGTCGATACCCTTCGAGCAAATTGCAAAGAGTTTGGTGTTCGCATCCACTCACTTGGCGACTCACAACAAGGAATCGTTCACGTGGTTGGACCACAACTTGGAATTACCCAGCCAGGCATGACGATCGTCTGCGGCGACTCGCACACATCAACACATGGCGCCTTTGGTGCACTTGCATTCGGTATCGGCACATCAGAAGTTGAACATGTGCTTGCAACTCAGACGCTCCCATTGATCCGTCCAATGACGATGGCCATTAACGTTGAAGGCACTCTCAAAGATGGCGTTACTTCTAAGGACATCATCCTTGCGATCATCGCAAAGATTGGCACCGGCGGGGGACAGGGCTACGTTCTTGAATATCGCGGATCTGCTATTCGTGCTCTCTCGATGGAAGGTCGCATGACCGTCTGCAATATGTCGATCGAAGCAGGTGCCCGTGCTGGACTCATTGCACCTGATGAGACCACATTCGCCTATGTCAAAGATAAGCCTCATGCACCACAAGGAGCCAATTGGGATGCAGCTCTCACTTATTGGAAGACGCTGCAGACCGACTCAGATGCTCTCTTCGATAAAGAGATTACGATCAACGCAGATGAACTCGAGCCATTTGTCACCTGGGGCACAAACCCAGGACAAGGCCTTCCACTCAATGCAGTAGTTCCGAACCCTGCCGAGATCGCAGATGCCGATGAACGCGGCGCTGCTGAGCGAGCACTCACATATATGGGACTTGTTGCTGGAACTCCTTTGAAATCAATCACTGTAGACACGGTCTTCCTCGGTTCATGCACCAATGGTCGAATCGAAGATCTCCGTGCTGCTGCTGCAATTCTCAAGGGTAAGAAGATTGCACCTTCACTTCGACTTCTCGTCGTTCCAGGATCTGCAAAGGTCCGTCTTGAAGCTGAATCAGAGGGCCTTGATAAAGTCTTCCTAGATGCAGGCGGTGAGTGGCGTAACGCCGGTTGCTCAATGTGCCTTGGCATGAACCCCGATCAGCTCAAGCCGCAAGAGCGTGCAGCGTCAACATCTAATCGAAACTTTGAAGGCCGCCAAGGCAAGGGCGGTCGCACACATCTTGTTAGTCCATTAGTTGCGGCCGCAACAGCAATTCGCGGCACCCTCTCATCCCCATCAGATTTGTAAGGAGAAGCATTATGGAGAAATTTATTTCGCATACCGGTAGCGCTATTCCATTGCGTCGCAGCAATGTCGATACCGATCAGATCATCCCTGCCGTCTATCTCAAGCGAGTCACTAAGAGTGGCTTCGAAGATGGCCTCTTCTCGGCGTGGCGCAGTGATCCAGAGTTTGTTCTAAACAAGACAGAGTATGCAGGAGCTACTGTTCTCGTCGCAGGTCCAGATTTCGGAACCGGATCATCTCGCGAGCATGCCGTCTGGGCACTTCAGAACTACGGATTTAAGGTCGTCCTCTCAAGTCGCTTCGCAGATATCTTCCGAGGCAACTCACAGAAGGCGGGTCTGCTCACCGTCATCCTCCCTCAGGAGGTCATCGAAGAGTTGTGGCAGGTTATTGAATCTGACCCTACGACCGCCGTAACGGTTGATCTTGAGGCGAAGAGCGTCCGGTTTGGTAGTGCAACCCATCCCTTTACTATCGACGATTACACACGCTGGCGCTTGATGGAAGGCCTCGATGACATCGGTTTGACGCTGAAAAAGATCGACGAGGTAAGCGCATTTGAGGCAGAACGCGCCTCATTCAAGCCTAAAACCCTTCCTGCGCTTCAATAATTTGACTCTGGTGAAAACTCTCGACATCACGTTGAGAGTTTTTCTCCACTTTTTACGCATAAAAAATCACTATTTTTACCGCGACACACCGAGCCGTATAACCCCGTTGCATCATCGGCCTGCGTAGATTTCTCACAGCGTTAAGCGAATGCTTAACAATTTACGCGTAATAAGGGGAATTTAATGAACAAGGCCCAGTTCATCGCATACTTGGCACCACACTTTGGTGACAACAAGAAAGAAGCAGCTCGCGCTGTAGATATCGTCTTTGATGCAATCGTTCGCAATATCTCTAAGGGCGACGATGTAATGATCAATGATTTTGGTAAGTTCAAGAAGGTTGACCGCGCTGCACGCAAAGGCCGCAACCCATTCACTGGCGAAACAATCCAGATCAAGGCAAGCAAGAAGGTTCGCTTCCTCCCTGCAAAGGCACTCAAGGAAGTTATCTCAGGTGCACGCAAGCTTGATCCAGCTCCAAAGCCACCTGTAAAGGTTGTTGCAAAGCCTGCTGCTAAGCCAGCAGCAAAGAAGCCTGCAGCTAAGAAGCCAGCAGCGAAGAAGGCAGCTCCAAAGAAGGCCGCGAAGAAGGTCGTCAAGAAGGTTGCTAAGAAGGCTCCTGCAAAGAAGGTTGTCAAGAAGGCAGTAAAGCGTAAGTAGTTTTACTTCATAAAGAAGAGGGGCCAGCGATGGTCCCTCTTTTTTTGTTCTATTTTTCTATTCACATTTTTCTATTCACATTCTTTTCGTTAAATGACGAGTATCCTTCAACCATGAGTGCGAATGGGAATGATGAGCCAATCCATTACGCACCGCCAACCGGCAGGCCACTAGGAACCAATAACTATTTTCGTTTTGGCGCTTCCATTGTTATTCCACTTCTTCGTTTACTCGGAAAACGGGATTGGCGTGGAGTCGAGAATCTTCCAAAGACCGGTGCGGTGATTGTGGTGTCAAATCACATCTCCTACCTTGACCCACTCGTCTTCGCGCATTATCTCTACAAGAACGGAAGAGCGCCGCGCTTTTTAGGAAAGGCTGGCGTATTTAAGATTCCAGTTATCGGTCGCATCATCGCCGGATCAGGCCAAGTGCCGGTCGAACGCGAGAGTGCGAACGCATCACAAGCACTTGTTCATGCGGTTGCATTTTTAAAAGCCGGCCATTGCCTTGGTGTTTATCCAGAAGGCACACTCACTCGAGATGAGAATATCTGGCCCATGAAGGCGAAGACTGGGATAGCTCGATTGGCAATTCTTGCTCAGGTGCCGGTTATTCCTTGTGCCCAATGGGGCGCGGAAGCGATCTTGCCTCCGTATAGCAAGAGGCCACATCTCTTCCCGCGAAAGACTGTGCATGTGCGAGCTGGAAAGGCCTTGGAGTTCTCACGCTGGGCTGGACGTGAGAATGATCCTATTGCGCTTGAGGAAGCCACGGCTTACGTCATGGCGGCAATTACGAGAGAATTGGAAGAGATTCGAGGAGAGAAGGCACCGGCGGAGATCTTTGATCCGCACCTCTCTTCACTTCCTAGGATCGGTAACTTTAAGAAGAAGAAGGGAGAGAGTCGCTGATGAAGAGCACCGTACTTGGTACTGGCGCCTGGGGAACTACTCTCGCCCAAATTATTATTGATGCAGGTCACGAAGTTCTTTTATGGGGTCGTAATTCATCTGTCGTTGATGAGATCAATACGCTCCATACAAATGAGAAGTTCCTGCCAGGGATCAAGCTTCCAGAGCAGGTACGAGCGACAACAGATTTAAAGGCTGCGCTCGAATTTTCAGATGTGATCATCGTTGCTATCCCGGCGCAGACGCTTCGAGAGAATCTCAAGGCCTGGGCTCCGCACCTGAAGCCAGGTATGAGGTTGATAAGTACTCTTAAAGGTATCGAGGCAGATACTCACTCGCGCATGACAGAGATCATGGCATCAGAGCTCGGAATCTCCCTCGACGATATGGGCCTCTTAACTGGTCCAAATTTGGCGGGTGAGTTGAGTCTGCGCCAACCTGCTGGTGCGGTTGCAGCATCGACCAATCCAAAGATCGTTGATGAGTTAATCGAACTCTTCACCAATCCATATTTCCGCGTCTATCCTTCCAGCGACCTCGTTGGTTGCGAATTAGCTGGAGCTACAAAGTCAGTCATTGCACTTGCCGTCGGCATGGCGATCGGTCTTGGCTATGGCGAGAATACGCAATCGATGATTATTACTCGCGGGCTCGGGGAAGTTGCGCGCTTTGGAATTGGATATGGCGCAGACCCACTCACCAATTTAGGTTTGGCGGGGATGGGCGATCTCGTCGCAAGTTGCGGATCAGCGCTCTCTCGCAATAGAACATTTGGTGAAGCGCTCGGACGAACTGGTTCGATGAGCGAGGCGAGCATTCTGATGCCAAAGACCGTTGAGGGTGTCGCATCAGCTCGTTCTATCCGCGAACTCGCACACCGAGTTGGTGTGGAAGTGCCGATCATCGAGGTTGTTTCAGATGTCGTCTCCGGAGCGATGACCCCAGCAGATGCGATGGAGCATCTGAAGACAGTGAGTTTGCGGGCTGAACTCGCATGAAACGCGTCATTCTCCTCTGTGGTGGCGAGAGTAGCGAGCATGAGATCTCCTGCATCTCTGCCGGTGGAGTTCTTAGCTCGATAGATCGTTCTCAATTCGAGCCCATTCTTGTGGGCATCACCAAGACAGGAGAGTGGGTTATTCCACCCTCAGATCAACGACTTGTTCTGAGTAACGGGGCCTTGCCTGAGATCACCAGTGGAAGAGCAACGAATATTTCAGAAGTGGTCGAAGAGTTCAAACCCGATGTCATCTTCCCGATCCTTCATGGCCCATATGGTGAAGATGGAACTATCCAAGGACTCTTAGAGATCGCTGGACTTCGTTATGTTGGTTCGGGAGTCTTGGCGAGTGCGGTCGCAATGGATAAATCCTTTGCCAAGGCGATCTTTGCCTCCCATGGCCTAAAGGTGGCGGCCGGCATCGTTGTTCATCAGCGAGATTGGAATGGAACTGTTCCAGCTCACGACCTCACCTATCCACTCTTTGTGAAGCCTGCTCGTGGTGGCTCAAGCCGTGGAACAACAAAGGTAAAGAGCCCAGAACATCTGGCCGCCGCTATTGATGAGGCGCTCACCTTTGATACCAAGGTGATGATTGAAGAAGCTATTGTCGGCCGTGAGATCGAATGCGCAGTCTTACAGGTTAATGGAGTTGCACTGGCTTCACCACTTGGTGAGATTTCACTTGATCCGCGCTTTGAGTTCTACGATTTTGAAGCGAAGTACCTTGATGGTTCAACGAAAGTGATCAGCCCAACTGATCTTCCAGTTGATGAGATTCAGAAGAGTGCAGTGAGCGCTTTCAACGCACTTGGGTGCGAAGGCCTTGCTCGCGTTGATTTCTTCTTCTCTGCGACAGGTGAGTTAATCATTAATGAGATCAACACCATGCCTGGCTTCACACCGACATCAGTCTTTCCAAAGCTCTGGGCTCAAGCCGGCAGAGAATATAGTGATTTAATCACTGCGTTGATCGAGGCTGCACTCTCTCGCAGCGTAAGCGTCACTCGCTAGAGAGCAGGGCTTGTTACCGGGCAAGTAAGGGTTCGTGAAATACCAGGAACGCCTTGTACTTTTGCCAAGATGATGCGACCAAACTCTTCCATGCTTGGAGCTTCGGCTCTCATGATGACGTCATACGGGCCCGTGACGCCTTCAGCGAGTGTGACTCCTGGAATTGCCGAGATCGCTTGTGCGACACTGTTTGCCTTGCCGATATCGGTCTGGATCAAAATATATGCCTGAATACTCATGCGATTAGGCTACCGTTCGGGGAACTGTTAGAGAAGCGATAGAGAAGAGGAAAAATGGCATCAGAGCGCGACATTCTCGCCGCTATTTCCGCCATCTTCTCTCGTAGCGCGGATGAATCGGTACTCGTCGGTATCGGAGATGATGCTGCAGTTATTAAGGCATCTCTCACACCCATCGCCCTCGCAAGTGATATGGCTGTTGAAGGCACGCACTTCTCCAGAAACTGGTCATCACTCTACGAAGTCGGAGCGAAGATTACAGCTGCCAACCTCGCAGATATCTTTGCCATGGGCGGCAGACCTGAGTACTTGCTCATCAATGCAGCCCTGCCAAAATCCATCACTGTGGAAGAGGCGGAAGAGTTAGCACTCGGCATCGCCGATGAGGCGGCGCTCGTTGGTGCGAGTGTTGTAGGTGGAGATCTTGCCTATTCAGAGAAGATCGTGATCTCGATCAGCGCTTTTGGTGCTGTTGGTCGACCAATACTTCGAAGTGGTGCGAAAGTAGGAGACCGGGTCGTTGTATCAAAGCTTCCAGGAGAGTCAGCATCAGGTCTTGAGTTCCTCAAGCGGGGAGTGCTCGATGCTGCTTCGAGTCATCATCGACATCCAACGGTGGATTATCAGAGCGCTCAGGCGATCTCTGCCATCGCACATTCAATGATCGATATTTCAGATGGTTTAGTTTCAGAGCTCTCGCATCTCGCGAGCGCTTCAGGTGTGGGGATTGCAATCGAGAGAGATCTTCTCGCATCATCAAGTGACTATGCCGATCTTGCGCGAGTGGCCGCAGATCTCGGCGTTGATGTTTGGCAGTGGGTCTTACATGGCGGAGAAGATCATGTCTTTCTCGCAACAATTCCAAGCGAGATAGCAGTGCCAAAAGGTTTCCTTGTGATCGGAGAAGTTATCGAAGGATCGCGAGTGACTGTCGATGGCTTCGTGGCAGAGCATGAAGGCTTCTCACACTTTTAGATTTCTTCAAGCGCCGAAAGATACTCTCGCATCTTTCCTGGCGTATCAGTCATTACAACATCAGCCTTCGCCTGGTGTGCAACTTTAAGATCCTCAGGCGTATTGACAGTCCAAATAAAGAGTTTACGATTACTGCGCTTGAGTTTGCGACCAAGGTCATGATCTTCTCGTAAGAGAAAGATGCCAGGACCGATCCCGCCAAAGAAATTGAATATTCGTTGCCAACGATGCGCAATCAGGTAGATCCCAAGCAGGCCACTTCTTCTGACTCGACGAATAGCCCACCACGAGAACGACATGATTGCGATATCAATTCCGGATGCTTTGATGCGTACCGAGTTCTCGGACAGAGCTTTCATCAATGCAACTTCGACGGCACGACCACTCGGCACTGGATGCTTCGTTTCAAGTGCAAGATTCTTTCGATGTGTGAGCGCGATATCGAGCAACTCTTCGAAGGTGAGAATCTCGGTGACGGCTCGAAGTTCTGAGAGTGTAGATCCGGCAACCGTAAGTGGTGATTGCGCAATGCGGAGCAGGTCTGCGTCATGCCAACAGATAAGTACGCGATCCTTAGTTATGCGGAGGTCGCACTCAAAGCCGTCGGCGCCTTGCTCGACTGCAGCAAGATAGGCAGCACGAGACATCTCGCGATAATCTGCGGATGCGCCCCGATGGGCATAGATCAACATTCCTTAAGCATCCAGCATCGGAGCCACAGGAGTGAAGAGGGGGTTTAGCGAGTTACTTTGCCAGCCTTCAAGCATGAAGAGCAGACGTTCTGACGCTTAGTGTGTCCGCCAACGAGGGTGCGGATGCGCTGAATATTTGGATTCCAGCGACGACGTGTCTTACGCATGGAGTGCGAGACATTGTTGCCAAAGCTGGGGCCTTTGCCGCAGATATCGCAGTTTGATGCCACGGTGAACTCCTTCAAATATAAGTCATGGGTTCTAGACCCTGATCGAGAGGCGAAAGATTACCGCTTCAGTGTTCATTTAGGCGAATCGACCCCTGAACCTGCGGCTCTCAGGGCAGAAGAGGAGAGAATAGGCCTATGGCCACCTCGCACCTTCAGACTCCGCTTAAGGCGGTTCTGGGGGATAGGACTGCAAAAGTTCTTGAGAAGGGCCTTGGGCTGACCTCAGTGGGGGATCTGCTTGGCCATTTCCCTCGTCGCTATGTCGAGCGCGGGGAACTCACCGATATTAATCAACTCCTCGAAGGAGAAGAAGCGACGATCCTCGCTGAGATCTCGAAGGTCTCACTTCGTCGAGCCTCTGGCCGAACTATCCTCGAAGTAATTCTGACAGACGGCAGCGCGACAATGACGCTCACCTTCTTTAATCAGCCGTGGCGAGAGAAGGAGCTCCGTGTCGGCCGAACAGGACTCTTTGCCGGGAAGGTAGGAAGTTTCAATAATCGTAAACAGCTTTCTCATCCAGATTATGAATTGATTCCTGATGGCGATGATGTTGATAACGCGATCGCAAATTTCGCCGGAAGATTTATTCCGGTCTATCCCGCGATTTCGAAATTACCATCATGGAAGATTGCAAAGTGCGTTGAGATCGCAGTCGACTCACTCGATGAAATTCCAGATTTCCTGCCCGAAAACCTTCGAGCGGCGAAGGGTTATCCGACGCTAGACCAGGCCTACCGATCGATCCATCTGCCTGCATCCCGGGAAGATGCGGAGCGTGCACGAGAGCGCCTCACCTTCGATGAAGCGCTCCTTCTTCAAATTGTTCTGGCCAAACGCAGAGAGCAGGCTCGTTCGGCATCAACTATCGCTCGGGAAGTGAGAAGCGGTGGCCTCTTAGACCTCTTTGAATCACGTCTTCCGTGGAGTTACACCGATGGTCAACGTGAAGTGATGAAGGAGATTGATCACGATCTCGCTCGAGAGTATCCGATGCAGCGCCTCTTGCAAGGAGAAGTGGGTTCTGGAAAGACAGTTGTTGCGCTACGCGCAGCACTGGCAGTCGTAGAGAGCGGCGGACAAGCTGCACTGCTCGCTCCGACTGAAGTATTGGCGCAACAGCACTTCATCACCATACGCAAACTCCTTGGAGATCTTGCAGATCGCGGCATGATTGGTGGAAGTAGTGAAGGAACAGGTGTCGCACTTCTCACGGGTTCCATGACGCAAGCTGCAAAGCGAGATGTACTCGCTCGCATCGCATCAGGTGATGCTGGAATTGTGATCGGAACCCATGCACTTCTGAGCGCTGGAGTTGAATTCGCTGACCTTGGTTTAGTGATTGTGGATGAGCAACATCGATTCGGGGTTGAACAACGCGATGCACTTCGAGGCAAAGCAAAGAATCCACCGCACTTGCTCGTCATGACAGCAACGCCAATCCCGCGAACAGTCGCAATGACGATCTTCGGAGATCTCGATATCTCCACGCTGCGAACTCTTCCCAAGGGGCGATCGCCAATTCAGACATATGTGATCCCAACACTTGAGAAACCACATTATTTAGAGCGTGCATGGAGTCGAATAACAGAAGAGGTTGCGAAAGGACATCAGGCTTATGTCGTTGCACCGCGAATCTCAGAGCGAGTATCAGAAGAGGGGCTTGAGGCGCTCAGCGATCTTGATAAGGAACTCGCGAAGGAACTCGGTGAGGAGTCGACTTCTTCTGCGACCCCGATGACAGCGGTCGAGGAGTTGGCACCTCGGTTGGCGCTCGGGCCACTCAAAGGTTTGAAGGTCGCACTTCTACACGGTCGTCTGACATCAGATGAAAAAGAGGCGACAATGTCTGCCTTTAACAAGGGCGAGATCGATATCTTGGTGGCGACGACAGTCATTGAAGTCGGCGTCGACGTACCAAATGCATCGACGATGGTAATCATGGATGCTGATCGATTTGGCGTCTCACAACTTCATCAATTACGTGGACGTGTTGGCCGAGGCGCTGTTCCTGGTCTCTGTCTCTTGGTGACGCAAGCTGCGCCAGAGAGTGCGGCGATGAATCGTCTCGATGCGGTTGCAGGGACGCTCGATGGATTTGAACTTGCTCGCATCGATCTTGAGCAACGATCCGAAGGAGATGTCCTTGGCAGTGCTCAATCTGGCACTCGTTCACACCTTCGCTTGCTGAAGGTCCTTCGTGATGAGGATCTGATCGCGGATGCACGCGAAGTCGCGATTGGATTGGTTTCAGCCGACCCTACGCTTCACAATACGCCAGAATTGGCGCGTAACGTTGAGGCGCTGATGTTCGATGAAATCTCCTCGTTCGTTGAAAAGGGTTGATAAGGGTTGATAAGGGTTAGTGGACCAGAGCTGATTGAGGGATAGGTAGGGGAGAGAGATTATGCGCATCATTGCTGGGAGCGGAAAAGGAAAGAAGTTGGCATCACCAACCGGTGATGGTGTTCGGCCAACCTCGGACCGGGCACGTGAAGGCCTCTTCTCCTCGCTCGAATCTGAATTTACATCGATGAGTGATCTTCGCTTCTTAGATCTCTTCGCGGGAAGTGGCGCGGTTGGAGTAGAGGCACTTTCCCGTGGAGCAGAGTTAGTGCATGCAGTGGAGTTTGATGCAGAGACCGTCGATGTTGCGATCCATAACTTTAAACTCCTCAACGAGCCTGCTCGTAAACATAAAGTCTTCCACTCTCGCGTAGCGAAGTTTCTTGAATCAGAGTTCCCAGTGAAGTACGACATCATCTTTATGGACCCACCGTATGACGTGAGCAATGCCGATGTTGAAGATCTGCTCTACACGATCATTGTGCGTGACCTCCTGCAACCACGTGGTTTGATCGCAATTGAGCGAGAGTCCAAATCGAAGGAATTCACCTGGCCCGCTCCGCTCGCGTTGGAGAAGCGCCGCTCATACGGACAGGGGAGTATCTACTACGGCGGCTATTCTGATACCGTTTTAGAATGAAACGCGTAGTCTGCCCCGGCTCGTTTGACCCGATCACCTTTGGTCATCTCGATATCATCAAGCGCGCAAGTGAACTCTTTGATGAAGTTGTCATCGCTGTGCTGGTTAATACAACGAAGAAGACTCTCTTTACCGTCGACGAACGGTTGGAGATGATTAGAGAAGTCACCGCAGAACTTCCCAATGTACGGGTCGATTCCTGGAAAGGACTTCTCGTTGATTACTGCGAAACACACGAGGTCAAGGCGATCGTTAAAGGATTGCGTGCGGTGACGGACTTTGATTACGAGCTCCAGATGTCACAAATCAATCTGCAACTCAAGGGCATTGAGACGCTCTTCATGGCAACTGCGCCAGCGCACTCCTTCCTATCCTCATCACTGGTTAAAGAGATTGCCACCTTTGGTGGAGATGTCTCTGCTTACCTCCCAGCTTCGATCATCCCTCGAGTGACCGAACGCTTGGCATCACGCTAAACTGAGAACTACAGATAAGAGGTATGAGATGGATTCACAAGAGGTTATGACGGTCGTTGAACGCATTCAGAGTGCAATCACAACAGTTGAAGAAGCTCGTGGAGTTCCTCTTTCAGCAAGTTGTGTTGTGCATCGAGGCGAACTCCTTGAAATCCTCGACCAAGCCCGTGCCGCATTCCCAACAGATTTAGCGCATGCTCAAGAGATCATCGCCGCGCGCGAGAGCATCCTTGAAGAAGCCCGCCTCACCGCCGACCAACTCATCGTCCATGCCCGTGAAGAAGTTGCGCAGATGGTTGAGCAAACCGAGATTGTCGCAGCAGCAAGAACAGAGTCCAGAAGAATCCTTGATGAAGTTGAAGAGGATGCTCAGAAGCAACGCGATGAGATTGAGGCCTATATCGATTCTCGTTTGGCAACACTTGAAGTTATTTTGAACAAGACCCTTGATGTGGTTCAACGTGGCCGTGAGAAGTTGCAAGGCGTTGAAGATAAGCACATCCTCTCAGAGTTGGCGGAGTAGCTCCGATGAGCTCGATCAAGGAGAGCCCATTCCTCTTTAGTTGTCATGACCTTCCTCGCAGAGCGGGGGAGAATCGCGAATATGAATTGACCATTACCGATCACGAGACGATGGGGCTGCCCTTCTTCGCAATCCCGGTTGGCGAATCGATTGAAGTTGATCTTCGCATTGCGGCGGTCTCAGAAGGAGTTCTTGCCAGCGCATCAGTGCGGGCGCTCGCAATCGGCGAGTGCACCCGTTGCTTGGACCAGATCGAACGCGAACTTGATGAAGAGTTCCACGAGCTCTATATGTACGAGACCGATCCCAGAGCTCATGGCCGTAAAGGTCGCCACGAGAAAGAGATCATCGTCGAGGACGAAGAAGAAGTCTTGGTGATGAGCGGGGATTACATCGATCTCGAGGCTCCCATTAGAGATGCCCTCATTCTCAACCTGCCGGTCAACCCATTATGTAGCGAAGATTGCCTCGGGCTCTGTTCGGTCTGCGGTGTGAAGTGGGCGGAGTTGCCAGAGGATCATGGCCATGAACAGGTAGATATCCGCTGGGCTGGGCTGGAGAAGTTGAAGGGTCTGGGCGGATCGGAAGGCTCCGAGCAGGCCTAATTTGTATCTAGTCGCCTTTTCGGCGATACTTCTGCCTCGTACAAAGATGCTCAGAGGTGCCTACGTTAGGCAGCTAGCGCCCGCGCAGAGCAGAGAATTACGAAAATTCTGTACCAAGAAGTTTCAACACAAAGGAGTCGGCCATGCCAGTACCAAAGCGAAAGATGTCGCGTTCACGTACGCGTACCCGTCGTAGCTCATGGAAGACCACTCCAGCTGCCGTTGCAACCTGTGCACAGTGCCAGTCGCCAAAGCTCCAGCACACAGCGTGCCCAACATGTGGCACATACAATCGTCGTCAGGTTCTCGAGGTCTGATCTGTACTCGCGCCTGACCGAAGTACTCGGAATCTCGGTTGAGGATGAGTTACTTCAATTAGCTTTAACCCACCGTTCCTTCTCATATGAGAATGGTGGAGTTCCAACCAATGAGCGACTCGAATTCCTTGGGGATTCAGTGCTTGGTCTCTTGATCACCGAAGCGCTCTTTGAACGCTATCCAGAGCTCGACGAGAGCAAACTTTCACCATTGCGCTCAAGCGTTGTAAGCACTCGTGCATTGGCCAGTATCGCCCGCGACCTTGAACTCGGTCAGTATTTGCGTATCGGCAAGGGTGAAGAATCTACCGGCGGTCGCGATAAGAACTCACTACTCGCCGACTCTCTTGAAGCCCTTGTTGGCGCTATCTATATTCAACATGGATATATCCCAACCGCTGAAGCAGTACTTCGTTGGTGTGAGAGTGCACTTGAAGCGGCGACCGCAGATGGTGCAACACTCGATGCAAAGACTGCGTTGCAGGAGTTGGCAGCGGCTCATGGTTTAACCGCTCCGGAATATATCGTTACAGAATCTGGCCCAGACCACGATAAGAGCTTCACCGCCGAAGCGATTCTCTCTGGCGAAACCTTCGGAAGTGGTTCAGGAAAGAGCAAGCGAGAGGCAGAGCAAGTTGCTGCGAAGTTGGCATTTGAAGATCTCTCTGCACGTTATAAGTAATCTCAACTCATTTGGCGGAACCCTCAACCCAACCTTGAGGCGCGCCATTTTTAGGATCGCTCCACACTTACCGATAGGTTTTCCCCGTGTATTTGAAGAGCATCACCCTCAAAGGATTTAAATCCTTCGCCTCTTCGACGACCCTGAACTTTGAGCCCGGCATCACCTGCGTAGTCGGTCCAAATGGCTCGGGTAAATCCAATGTACTTGATGCCCTCTCTTGGGTCATGGGCGAGCAGGGCGCAAAGTCTCTGCGTGGCGGCAAGATGGAAGATGTCATCTTCGCCGGAACTTCAGGTCGTGCGCCATTGGGCCGCGCAGAAGTATCTGTCACCATCGATAACACCGATCAAACTCTGCCTATTGATTTCACCGAAGTAACGATCAGTCGCGTTCTCTTCCGTAACGGCACATCTGAATATCTCCTTAATGGTGATACGACCCGCTTACTCGATATCCAAGAACTCTTAAGTGACAGTGGCATTGGCCGAGAGATGCATGTCATCGTTGGTCAAGGCCAACTCGATGCAATTCTTCTTGCAAATCCAGAAGAGCGTCGCGCATTTATTGAAGAAGCTGACGGTGTTCTCAAGCATCGCAAGCGCAAAGAGAAGGCGCTTCGGAAATTAGATTCGATGCAAGGGAATCTCTCTCGCATCCAGGATCTCACCGTTGAGCTTCGCAGAAATCTGAAGCCGCTCGGTAAGCAAGCAGAAGTTGCACGCAAAGCATCGACGATCCAATCTGACCTACGTGACTCACGCTTGCGCCTACTCGCTGATGATTTGATTACGATCAAATCCACACTCGATGCCGAAGTCGCTGATGAGACAGTTCTGCGTGCGCGCCGTGATGAGGTCGAGGCCGAACTTCGCACAATTCGCCAACGCGAGGAGGAGCTCGAGCAGATTTCAGCGCTCGAAAATCCGATGTTGGTTGAAGCGCAAGAGACCTTCTACCGCTTAACAGCCCAGCGCGAGAAGTTCCGAGGAATTCAATCACTCGCTTCTGAGCGCGCACGTTTCCTCTCAGAGGGCGCTGAAGAGGCTCGCAGTAGCGGACGCGATCCACAGGCAATGGATGCCGAAGCAGCGACGCTGCGTGAAGAAGAATCGTCACTGAAGATCGTGCTTGCAGAAGCAACTGGGGCACTTGCTGCAATGAATGAGAAGTTACGACTCCTTGAGAGTGAATTATCAGGTGAAGAGAATGGCGTCAGCGCAGCACTTCGCGCTATCGCTGACCAACGAGAAGGAACAGCGCGCCAAGAGGGTCATATCAATGCGCTTCGGTCGAGAATTGATGCAACAAGTGCTGAGATCACTCGCCTCACTGCAGCGAGAGAAGAGGCGCAAGAGCGACTCAAGCGATCTCGTGGTGATTTTGCTTCACTTGAGGGCGAGATTGCGAGCCTGGATGCGACCGAGCCTGATCTCGATCAAAAGTACGAGGCCGCAAAACTTACTCTGAACGATCTGCTCGCCAAGGTTGCGACTCTTCACGACGAAGAGCAGAGCGCACAACGCGAGCGTTCTGGACTCACAGCACGTTTATCTGCATTGCAGGAATCACTCACTCATCGCGATGGCGGCGAAGCGGTTCTCTCTGGCCGCAGTGAAGCGCGCGTCAAGGGTCGTCTAGCCTCATTGATCTCGATCACTCCTGGCTGGGAGGCTGCAGTTGCAGCTGCACTCGGATCACTCGCAGATTCCATTGTTGTTGAGGATATGCGCTCGGCGGTATCAGCCCTCGGAATGTTGAAGGCCGAATCAAGCGGACGATCTGAACTACTCGTTGTTGAAGATAGTGGCGAGATTGCATCAGCATCGATTCCCGCTGGCCTAACCCCCATCACATCATTGCTCTCAACTCAGGGGATCGATCAACTCGTCGGTGCGCTCTTGGGTCGCATCGTTGCAGTTGAGACACTCGCAGAAGCAGAAGCTGCCATTGCGCAAGACCGGACTCTCATTGCCGTAACCCGTGATGGTGATCTTGTAAGTAGGAATCGTGTTCGAGGCGGATCTTCAGGCTCACAGAGCGCTATTGAGATCAATGCACTCCTAGAGCGCACACATAGTGATCTCGATGCAGTGACGGCTCGCTGTGAATCACTCACCTTCTCACTTGCAGCCCTCAATAATGAATTGGATAGTGCGCGTTCGGCTCACGATATTGCACTCGCTGGACTCAATGACTCAGATGCAAAGATGTCAGGGCTTGCTGAGCAGATGGCTGTCGCCGGACAGAATGTAAAGAGCGCTCAGGCCGAAGTCGATCGCCTCTCACAATCTGAAGAGATCGCTACACAAGAGCGCACGAAAGATCAGAGTGATCTCGCTGCCGCGATCTCGCAATTTGAATCTCATCAGGATCCAGAAGAACCAGATCTCACTCATCTTGAAGATCTTCGCTCACAAGTTTCCGCTGCACGTTCTGCTGAGGTCGAGGCCCGCCTTGAGCTTCGCACATTAGAGGGTCGCATCACCGCACTCACTGCTCGCGCTCAGAGCCTCGAAGACTCAGCCGCCCATGAACGAGAGAGCGCTGCCAAGGCGATCATCCGCCGGGAAGAGCGAGCCATTGCGGCAACAACTGCGCAGACCATTGCCGATACTGCCTATGAGACTCTCATTCAGATCGAAGTTTCAATCTCGAAGGCACTTGCTGAACGCCAACGTCTTGAGCAGGCCCGCAGTGCTCGTGAAGGAGAGATCCTCACTGTTCGCGGTCGCGGACGAGAGCTCGCACTTGAAGTTGAAACTCTCACATCGAGTGTTCACCGCGATGAGATTGTTCGGGCAGAACAACGCCTACGAATTGAGGGACTTGAATCTCGCGCTATGGAAGAACTCGGTGTTGATAGCGCTACCTTGATCGCGGAATATGGCCCAGTCAATGATGTTCCAACCTTTATCGAAGACGAAGAAGGTAATTGGGTTCCAGGCGATCTCATTCCATTCCGGCGCGATCAGCAAGAGAAGCGTCTGGCTCAGGCAGAGCGCGCGCTTGCAATGCTCGGCAAGATCAATCCATTAGCGCTTGAGGAGTACAACGCGCTTGAGGAGCGGTTGAAGTACCTTGCCGAACAACTCGAAGATCTCAAGAAGACGAAGAAGGATCTGCTCGACATTGTGAAGGAGGTCGACGATAAGGTTCAAGAGATCTTCTATCAGGCCTACCTCGATACTGAACGTGAGTTCAAGGGTATCTTCGCCCGCCTCTTCCCAGGCGGAGAAGGAAAGCTCATTCTCACAAATCCTGATGACATCATGAACTCGGGAGTCGATGTTGAAGCTCGCCCTCCAGGAAAGCGCGTTAAGCGACTCTCTCTTCTCTCAGGTGGCGAACGCTCACTCGTAGCGGTGGCGATGCTCGTGGCAATCTTTAAGGCCCGACCAAGTCCGTTCTATGTGATGGATGAAGTGGAAGCAGCGCTCGACGATACGAACTTGGGTCGACTCTTAGGCGTCTTCGAGGAGCTTCGTGAACGTTCGCAGTTGATCATCATTACTCACCAGAAGCGCACAATGGAGATTGCTGATGCCCTCTATGGCGTCACGATGCGCGGTGATGGCGTCTCTGAGGTTATCTCTCAGCGCCTACGTGAAAACGAACCTGTCTCTTAACGGATTTTTGCATGGCACTTTTTAGCAAGATCCTCAATAAGTTCCGAGGTGGGTCGGTCTCCGCCGCCGACTGGGATGAATTCGAGAGTGCCCTCATAGAATCTGATCTCGGCGGAAAGCTCGCTCACGAGATCATCGCTGTGGCAAAGAGCGGTCGACCTGATGATATTGAAGCCGAACTCTTAGAGTCACTCCGTACCAAGATGAGTGAAGCACCAAGAACTCTTGAGATCCACTCTGGACGGACGACAACAATTTTGGTCGTTGGCGTGAATGGAACTGGGAAGACAACTTCGGTTGCAAAGTTGATGAAATATTTTAAGGATCAGCAGTTGAGCGTTGTTGTCGCTGCAGCAGATACCTTTCGAGCTGCCGCTATCGATCAGATTCAAACTTGGGGTACACGCCTCGGTGTTCCAGTCGTGGTGGGTAAATCAGAGGGCGATCCCGCCGCGGTTGCCTTCGATGGAATTAAGCACGCCCTCGATGAGCACGCAGATCTCTTTATCGTCGATACTGCAGGCCGACTTCATACGAAATCTGGCTTGATGGATGAGTTGGCAAAGATTCGTCGAGTCGTTGAGAAGGCCTCACCGATAGATGAAGTGCTCTTAGTAGTGGATGCAACGACGGGTCAGAACGGAATCACTCAGGCGAAACTCTTCGCAGAGAGCGTTGCTGTTACCGGCCTCATTTTGACGAAGATGGATGGTTCGGCGAAGGGTGGAGTCGCACTCGCCATTGAGGCCGAAACTGGAATCCCAGTGAAATTCATCGGCATGGGGGAGTCCGCCCAGGACCTTGCTGCCTTCGACGCCGAGAAGTACCTCAAGGGGCTACTGAGTTAAATCGAGCCAGTGGGAGCTAGCAGGGACAAGCCTGAAAAGCGCCCAATTCTTTTACATCCCCGTAACAAAAACCGTCACATTCTCGTAACTCGCCCGAGCGATGCTCTGCCCTGTACCCGTCTGGGTCCGTACTTTTCCTCAGCGTTGAGGTTTCTCTGACAAACCTTTGGAGAGTTCATGAATTTCAATACTGGCGATACCGCCTGGATCCTGGTCGCCTCGGCGATGGTCCTCTTAATGACACCCGGCCTTGCCTTCTTCTACGGTGGCATGGTTCGTGGCAAGAATGTCCTTGGAATGCTCGCGCAAAACTATGTAACGATGGGAATTGTTTCAGTTCTCTGGATCACTGGTGTCTACAGCCTCGCTTTTAGCGGAACAGGCAAGTGGATCGGTGACTTCCACCAATTCGGTCTCAATCACATCTGGCAACAGGCCACTGGTTTTGAATCACTTACGATTCCACCACTTGTCTTCTGTGCCTTCCAACTTATGTTCGCCATCATCACCCCAGCACTTATTACTGGTGGAACCGCTGATCGCTTGAAGTTTGGTGCATGGTCACTCTTCTGCGGACTCTGGCTCGTTATTGTCTACGCACCTGTTGCCCATTGGGTATTTTCACCTAGCGGTTGGCTCTTCAAGCTTGGTGCGCTCGACTTCGCTGGCGGAACCGTTGTGCATGCAAATGCTGGCGCTGCTGCTCTTGCCGTCATTCTCGTTATTGGAAAGCGAAAGGGTTGGCCTAAGGAGCGCATGCGTCCACACAATGTTCCATTCGTTTTGCTAGGTGCAGGACTTCTCTGGTTCGGTTGGTTTGGATTTAACGCTGGATCGGCTCTCTCTGCAAACACAACATCTGCATTCGCTTTTGTGAATACAAATACTGCGACCGGTGCAGCACTCGTAGCTTGGATCATCGTTGAGAAGATTCGCGATGGCCATGCAACAACCCTCGGAGCAGCATCAGGTGCGGTTGCAGGTCTCGTAGCAATTACTCCTGCGTGTGGCTTCGTCTCACCTATGGGCTCGATCGCGATCGGATTCGCAGCAGGCGTCATCTGTGCACTTGCCGTCGGTCTCAAGAACAAGTTCGGTTTCGACGATGCACTCGATGTCGTTGGTGTCCACCTTGTTGGTGGCGTGCTCGGTGCACTCCTTATTGGATTCTTCGCGACAAAGATGACGAATTCAGCTGGAGCAAATGGCGTCTTCTACAAGGGTGGATGGACGCTCTTGGGCCATCAGGCGGTTGCAGTTCTCGCCGTCGTTGCCTACTCATTCATCGTTACCTATATCTTGGCTCAGATTCTCAACAAGACCATCGGTCTTCGCGTCTCTGAAGATGCCGAACAGGCTGGCCTCGATCTCTCTCAGCACGCTGAGACTGCCTACGAGAACTCCTCATACTCTGATGGTTCTCGTTTCCTCTCTAACTTCACCCAGACCAAGTAAGGGGCGCAACCGATGAAACTCATTACAGCAATCATCAAGCCATTTAAGCTCGACGATGTAAAGAATGCTCTTCACGCCGTTGGCATCACAGGAATGACTGTCTCAGAAGCGAGCGGTTTTGGACGCCAACGCGGCCATACTGAGGTCTATCGTGGAGCTGAATACACAGTGGACCTTGTTCCTAAGGTTCGCCTAGAAGTTCTTGTCGATAGCAACGAGGCAGAGACTGTCATCAGTGCAATCGTCAAAGCTGCCTCAACCGGCGCTATCGGTGATGGCAAGGTCTGGTCAACACCGGTCGATGACGTGGTGCGAGTCCGGACAGGCGAGCGCGGAAGCGACGCTATCTAGTCGCTATCTAGTCGATATCTAGTTGCTATCTAGTTGCTATCTAGGCAAGAAGTAGTCTTACCTCATGGGTACACGAGAGCGTCGAGAGCGATCTGATCAGATCGATAGGGAGATCACCTCCCTCTATCTCGACGCTCTTCGTATTTCCGGAATTGATTCTGACTCAGTCACGCTCTCGGCAGTGGGTGGATATGGGCGGGGTGAGCTATCACCAGGCTCTGATATCGATCTACTCATCCTTCACGACGAGCGCGTCGATGAAGAGAAGCTCAAAGATTTTGTTAACGCTGTCCTTTATCCGCTCTGGAATCAATCCCGAGCAGTCGACCACTCAGTCAGAACGAGGGCCCAGACTCTTAGCAACGCGAAAGAAGATATTCGCGTGGCACTTGGCCTCCTTGATATTCGATATATCTGCGGTGATAGATGGCTAGTAGAGGCTGTTGCTGAGGATGCCCTCGATAATTGGGTGCGCAACTTCGATAAGTTTAAAGAGCCACTCCATCGATCAATTACCGAACGAGCCGAACAATCGGGCGAACTCGCCTATCTCTTAGAACCAGATCTCAAAGAGGCCCGCGGTGGTCTGCGCGATATTACGAGCCTACGAGCGATCGCGAAGAGTCAATCGGTCGAGGTTGCCTTTGATCGCGTCGCACTTGCCGAATCTCTTCTTACAACTGTTCGCGACTCACTGCACACTGTCTCTGGGAGAAATCGAGATCAGCTCTTACTCACTGAGCAGGATGCAGTAGCCGCTGATTTGGGCTACGCAGATGCCGATGTGCTGATGTTTGAAGTTGCAAAGGCGGCACGCGCCGTCGACTATGTCATGGATCTGACGTGGCATCGCATCACCCACGGCGCACAAGGCAAGAAGAAGAATTGGTTTAATCGACGTTCGGGCGTTGATGTTGGAAAAGGGTTGCAAGAGATCAATAATGAGTTGGTTATAGAAGAAGGCTTTGATATCTCTTCTGATCCAGGACTTGGATTGCGCGCCGCCGCGATGTCTGCTCAACGCGGTATCCCACTCTCTATCGAGGCGTGTATTGCTATTGCTGAAAGTTTTACCGATCTACCGACACCGTGGCCTCGCCAATCGCGTGAAGATCTAGTCTCGCTCATAGGGGCAGGCGCCGAGATGGTTCAGGTTTTCGAGGCGCTCGATCAAGAGGGAATTATTGGTCGCTGGATCCCAGAATGGGAGCACGTTCGTTTCTTGCCACAACGAAATGTCCTTCATCATCACACGGTTGATCGACATATGCTCGAGACTGCTGTTAAAGCGGCTGCGCTCACTCGCCAAGTTCGTAGACCAGACTTGCTTCTCGTTGGCGCTCTCTTCCACGATATTGGAAAGGGCTTCCTGGGCAAAGATCATTCTGAATATGGGGCAGAGCTCATTGTGCCGCTCGCTCGGCGCCTCGGATTCCCTGAGGCGGATGTTCAGACCTTGGCTCTCATGGTGAAGGAGCATCTTCTGTTGTCTGCTATCGCGACACGACGCGATTTGGATGATCCTCAAACGATTGCATCCGTTCTTGCTGCTATTCCAGATCCTGACTCGCTCGAACTATTGCATGCTCTGAGTATTGCTGATGGCGAGGCGACGGGTAAGACCGCTTGGTCAGCATGGAAGGCAACACTTGTTCAGGATCTCGTGAATCGAACGTTGGATGCGATGCAGGGAGCGGCACCAGCAAAGGCGCTCGAACTCACAGAAGCGCAATTACGGAAGATGAAGAGCCGCGAACTCTCGGTCGAGGTCCGCCCTCGAGAAGAAGGATTTGAGATCGAGATCGTCTCGCCAGATCGGATGGGCTTGCTCTCTGTCGTTGCTGGAGTTCTCTCTATCTCGCGTATGGATCTTCGATCGGCTAGAACTCGCACCGTTGACGATGTTGCGGTTATGACCTGGCTGGTCGCCCTCGATGTGCATGCCCAGGCTCCGGATTCAGAGACACTGCTCCTATCAATTCAACGGGCTCTGGATGGCGATATTGATATCAATGCAAAGATTGAAGATCGAATCAAGAATTATCGACGCTTCCCAGGAATTCCAGTTCCGCCACCACTTGTCTCGGCAAGCAATGACGTGGCGACAGATGCGACAATTCTTGAAGTTCGAATGCATGACCGTCCTGGGGTCCTCTTCAGCGTGACGAAGGTAATCTCAAGATTCGGTGTCGATATTAGGGCTGCGATCGTCGCTACGTTGGGGGCCGAAGCCTTTGACACGCTCTACATCACAGATCCACAAGGGGGAGCGTTGAGTGAGGAGCGCGCCAAGACGCTAGCGACTCAGATTGAAAGGCACCTCCTTACTCAGTAAAGCTGCTCGCTCGTGCTCGTTGTAGGCTCTACCCGTGTTTGAGAATCTATCTGCCAAGTTTTCTAGCGCCTTCTCATCTTTGCGGGCAAAGGGTCGATTAAAGGCAGGCGATATCAGCGAGATTGCTGATCAGATCAAGGCTGCTCTTATCGAATCTGACGTTGCGCTTGATGTTGCTGAGAAGTTTGCCACGCGCATCACAGATCGATCACTCGAGAAGCTCGAAGAAGTAAACCGCGGAACTAATCCTTCACAAGCGATCTTTGCAATCGTTAATGAAGAACTGACATCAATCCTTGGTGGAAACTCCAGGCGGATCCAGATGGCGAAGAAGCCGCCAACCGTGATCATGCTGACGGGTCTTCAAGGCGCAGGTAAAACTTCGTTGGCCGGAAAACTCGCCTTACACCTGAAGAAGGATGGCAATACACCTCTGCTCATCGCTTCGGATCTTCAGCGCCCGAATGCGGTTACACAGTTGCAGACTGTTGGCGAAGCGATCAAGGTCCCGGTCTTTGCACCAGAGCCAGGCAATGGCGTTGGCGATCCGGTTGCAGTAGCCAAAGCAGGATTGAAATTTGCGCAAGAGAAGTTCTATAACATTGTCATCGTTGATACCGCAGGTCGGCTCGGTGTCGATCAAGAGTTGATGCGCGAGGCGATCAGAATCCGCGATGCGGTAACGCCAGATGAGATTCTCTTTGTCGTGGATGCGATGGTTGGACAAGATGCTGTCCGCACCGCACAGGCGTTCCAAGAAGGTGTCGGCTTCGATGGCGTAGTGCTCACGAAGCTCGATGGTGATGCACGTGGTGGTGCAGCGCTCTCAATTTTGGAGAAGACCGGCAAGCCAATTCTCTTCTCCTCAACAGGTGAGAAGGTTGAAGATTTCGATATCTTCTATCCAGATCGCATGGCCTCTCGCATCCTTGGAATGGGTGATATCCAGACATTGGCAGAACAGGCCAAGCGGGCGATGGATAGCACGACCACCTCGCGTCTCGAAGAGAAGTTTGCAAAGGGTGAAGATTTCACACTCAACGACTTTCTCTCGCAATTGCAGGCGATGAAAAATATGGGTTCGATGTCGAAGATGTTGGCGATGCTTCCTGGTGCCGGAGCGATCAAGAAGCAGATAGAGAACTTTGACGATAACGAGTTGGTCCGAACCCAAGCGATCGTTGAATCCATGACCCCGGCAGAGCGAAATGACCCAAAGATTCTTAACGGCTCTAGACGCGCCCGTATCGCCAAGGGGAGTGGCCGCCAAGTCTCAGAAGTGAATAACCTGGTTGATCGCTTTAGCGCGGCTCAGAAGATGATGAAGCAGATGCGCACTGGCAAGGGGATGCCCGGCATGCCCGGCATGCCAACAATGGGCGGAATGGGCGGAATGGGCGGAATGGGCGGGCCTGGAATGGGCTTACCCGCGCCTATGCAGCCGAAGGTCGCTCCTAAGAAGAAGTCCAAGTCTGGCAATCCAGCCAAACGTGCAGCTGAAGAGGCCTAACTCTCAATTTGGGGGATCTATCCCGAGATGGCAAGATTGGCTCCCTGCGGGAGGGCCCTCTACCCCGATCGCAACCGAAATCCACTATGGATCATGAACTGATCTCTCGCTCCCACTGAGAGAGAAGTCTGAGATCCGAATCATTCAAGGAGTACCACCTACGTGGCTGTAAAAATTAAGTTAATGCGTCTCGGAAAGATTCGCACACCGCATTACCGCATTGTTGTTGCAGATGCTCGTACCGCTCGTAACTCTCGCGCAATCGAGGAGATCGGTCGTTACAACCCAGGATCAGAACCATCATTTATCCAGGTTGACTCTGCTCGTGCACAGTATTGGCTCGGAGTTGGCGCACAGCCAACCGAGGCCGTAGAGGCAATTCTTAAGATCACAGGTGATTGGCAGAAGCACAAGGGTCTTCCAGGACAAGAAGGAACACTTCGCGTCGCAGCTGAGAAGCCACACAAGCGCATCGCCTACGAAGCAGCAGTCAAGGAAGCAATGGCTGAGCCTGCGGATGGCGCAACTACTGCAAAGAAGAAGGCTGCAGATAAGTTGGCTGCAAAGTCAGCGCCTGTCGTAGAAGAAGTTGTGGCTGAGACTGTCGTAACTGAAGAGGCTCCAGCAGTGGAAGCAGCTCCAGAAGTTGCTGAGGTTGTTGAAGCACCAGCCGAAGAAGCAGCACCAGCTCTCGACGAGACTCCTGCCGAATAATGATTGACGAAGCTCTCGAGCATCTCGTTAAGGGGATCGTCGATAATCCTGAAGAGGTTGTTATCACGGAGAAGAATCATCGCCGTGGCACAACGCTGGAAGTTCGAGTTCACCCTGAAGATATTGGCAAGGTAATTGGTCGTAATGGCCGAACAGCTCGTGCACTTCGCACAGTTGTAAGCGCCATCGCCGGTCGCTCGGTCCGCGTCGATCTCATCGAGGCCGACGAGGTATCTGGAGCCCGTTAATAGTGCTCCTTGTCGTTGGTCGTATCGGCCGCGCGCATGGAGTTTTAGGCGAGGCAACTATTGAAGTTCGCACCGATGTTCCGGATGAACGGTTCTACATCGGTGCGAAACTTTTTACTGAACCTGAAGGCGTAGGCCCGCTCACCATCACATCGGCTCGCGATCACAATGGGATTCTGCTTCTCAAATTCGCCGAAGCAAATAATCGCAATGAGATCGAGAAGTTGCGCGATACGCTCTTGAAATCTGATGTCGATATGTCGCAAGAGAACCTCCATGAAGATGAGTTCCACGTCCAACAGTTGATAGGCCTCAAGGTTGTTACCGATGAAGGTCTCGATGTTGGCATCCTCACGGATGTCTTGAATCTGCCTGGTCAAGATCTCCTTGCCGTAGAAACCCCGACCGGTGAAGTTCTTATTCCCTTTGTTTATGAGATTGTTCCAGAGATCGATCTAGAGAGCGGAATCATTACGATTGTCCCGCCACCTGGCCTGATTAATAGCGAAGAAGCGATCCTGGCGGTAGAAGATTCTGGAGATGGCCATGAGTAGTCCTCGCTTTGATGTGATCTCAATCTTTCCTGAGTATTTAGCGCCATTGAAACTCTCGCTAGTGGGCAAGGCTCAAGAGAATCAGCTCATCGATGTAGGCGTCACCGACCTTCGTGATTTCGCAGAAGGCCTTCACAAATCAGTCGATGACACACCATACGGCGGCGGAGCCGGCATGGTGATGTCACCTGAACCATGGGCGCAGGCGATCGATTCGGTAGTTTCTTCAAGCGCCGCCGATCATCACGAACTCATCATTCTCACCCCCGCCGGTAAGAAGTTTGATCAGAAGATGGCGTATGAGCTATCGACGAGCAAACATTTAATATTTGCATGTGGCCGCTACGAGGGAATCGATTATCGAGTAACTGAGCACTACCGGGCAGAAAAAAACATCACAGTGCGCGAAATCTCCATCGGTGATTACGTTCTCAACGGTGGGGAAGTAGCAGCTCTCGTGGTCTTAGAGGCCGTTATCCGACTTATTCCAGGCGTCATTGGTAATCCAGCATCCCTGGAAGAGGAGTCACACTCTCTCAAGGATGAGAATGAAGTCACTCTTGTCGAATACCCGAGCTATACCAAGCCTGCGCAGTGGCGTGGATTGGAAGTTCCACCCGTCCTTCTCTCTGGCAATCACGGAGAGATCGCAAAATGGCGAGCAGCACAATCTGAGATTCGCACGAAGAAATTGAGCGAGTAACTCGCGAGTAACCACCCTTAAGGGGGTACCTTCCTCACATGAAAGAGTTAGATCCAGCGATCCAATCACGTCTGATTCGCGACCTTGAACCAGCCGTTGCGATCGAACTCGAGCGACACATCAGCACCACGAAGAATTGGTATCCCCATGAGTATGTCCCATGGTCTGAAGGTAGAACCTTCGCTGGCCCACTCAATGGTGATGCATGGGAAGCAAAAGATTCCAAGCTAACGGCCGTTGCGCAAGATTCACTTATCCTCAATTTGATGACGGAAGATAACTTGCCTTCGTATCACACCGAGATCGCTAATTCGATGTCGCGAGATGGTGCATGGAATGTGTGGATCAACCGTTGGACTGCTGAAGAAGCCCGACACAGCATTGTGTTGCGCGATTACCTTATGGCCACGCGCGGTGTTGACCCAGTTGAACTCGAAGATATTCGCATGGCGCATATGCAGGTCGGCTATCAAACGCCATTTCCTAACGATATGTTGCACACGGTCGCGTATGTCACCTTCCAAGAGTTAGCGACGAGAATTTCGCATCGCAACACTGGTCGTATCTCGCAAGATGAGATCTGCGAAGGAATGCTTGCTCGCGTAGCTCTCGACGAGAACCTTCACATGCTCTTTTATCGCAATCTGCTTGCCGAAGCTCTAAAACTTGAACCAAATCACGCAATGCGTGCGATCACCGATGTTCTCATCAACTTCCAGATGCCTGGTGCCGGTATGCCAGGCTGGGGAAGAAAGTCAGTTCAGATCGCTCTTGCTGGAATCTATGACCTCCAACTCCATCTTGAAGATGTCGTCATGCCTGTACTTCGCGCATGGGGCGTCTTCGAATTAACAACACTCTCAGGCGATGGCGCAGCAGCCAGAGATGAACTTTCTGTATTCTTGAAGAAGTCAGCCGAAGAGGTTGCAACCTTTAACGATAAGCGCGAGGTGCACTTCTCACGCCTTGAAGCACGCGGGATCGAAGCCCTCCGCCTCTCTCGCTAGTAATTCTCAGCGTTCAGGCAGGCTTTAGGGTCTACGGCGGGGAATAAATGCAACACGCCGAGCGTTCATTGGCATAAGGCGCAGTTATACGACACTATCCGCCCTGTACCGCTTTGGTTAATTGACTGAGGCGCCGAGCTTTACAGCAAAACCAAGGATGTAGGAGGAGGTGCCATGGCAACGGATTACGACACCCCGCGAAAAACGGATGAAGAGTTACATGAAGAGTCACTCGAAGAGCTCAAGGCCCGTAGAGCGGATGCTCAATCTGGTCAGGTAGATATTGATGAGGAAGAAGCTGCAGAGAGTCTAGAACTTCCTGGGGCAGACCTCTCAGGCGAAGAACTCGCAGTTCGCGTTGTTCCAAAGCAAGAGGATGAGTTCACCTGTTCTCGTTGCTTCCTTGTTCACCACATCACTCAACTTGCAAAGGGCGAAGGCGCTAAAGCAGTCTGTAAGGATTGCGAATAACGTACTTTTGTTTTAAGGCTTCATCAGGGCGGTTGCTACGGCAGCCGCCTTTTTTGTACTGACTAACCAATAAGGCGTCGGATCTTTGGGATCGTTGATCTCAATCTTTACACCCGTGCCCACCCAGAAACGCAGCGCCATCCAACACCTTGGATCGGCATCTCGGCCACGAGTGAGCGCCATCTCCTTAGAATCAAGTTCTCGGACAGCGGCGATGAATCTGCGTTCGATCGTTGCCCGTCCCACGCAAACTTTCTCGTTACCCACTTCGATGCGAAGCGGCGTTGAAAGTGAAGCCCAGATCAATAGCAGGAGTTGAATCACCGAGACCACGATCGCTGCGAAATTGCCCAGAGCAGCCTCAACTGCCAACGAGAGTGAAGCAGCTAAGAAGAGTAGGAAGAGCCAGAGCCAGATAGGCCAAGGATCGCGCCAGCGGAGCTTCTGACTTTCGATTCGGCTCGATTCGCTCATGAGATTAACTTACCCTCCAATCGCCAACTAGTAGGCTACGTCCCGTGAGCAGAGTTCCAAGCACCATCCCGCCAGAAGATGCCATAGTCCCACCTCGACATCCGAAGGCGCCGCCATCTGGAACGAAGATCCCGTCACACTTCGGCCATTGTTTTGGTTGCGGAGAACTTCATCCGACCGGGTTACACCTTGTTGCGCATGTTGGAGAAGGCCAAGATCTCACCGCTGTATTTACAGTGACAGAGAATCACCAAGGAGCGCCTGGTCTGGCACACGGTGGCTTGCTCTCGCTGGCTTTTGATGAAGCTCTTGGAAAGTTGATGTGGTTGATTCGCGCCCCAGCCGTAACAGCCCGTCTTGAAACAGATTTTATTCTTCCGGTTCCAATCGGCACCCAGCTCCATATTCGCGCTTGGATCTCTGGTCAGGTTCGTCGAAAAGTGTATGTTGCGGCAGAAGGACATCTTGATTCACTCGATGGTCCGATCGCGGTGAAATCATCGGCACTCTTTATTGTCGTGCCAATGTCACACTTCTTGGAGAATGCACCGAAGGCTTATTTAGATCACGTAACCGCGCATCCTGAACTTCTCGCCTTCGTAGATCCTGATTTTGAGATCAATCCATGACGGTACAAGTGCTTATAACCAGGCTTGATGAGTCGATTCCATTGCCGGTCTACGGTCGTCCAGGCGACGCCGGAGCTGACATATGCACTCGCGTAGATGTCACGATCGAGCCAGGGGAGCGGGCACTTGTCCCAACTGGTTTATCGATCGCCCTCCCTCAAGGTTTTGCAGCATTCGTTCATCCACGATCTGGATTGGCGATCAAGCATGGCGTCTCGATGGTTAATACACCCGGAACGGTGGATGCTGCCTATCGAGGCGAACTCCAGATTATTCTCATCAATCATGATTTACGTGAAGCCATCTCATTTGTTAAAGGCGATCGGATCGCTCAATTGGTCATTCAAAGAGTTGAGCACGCTTCCTTTGTAGAAGTTGATGCACTTCCCGGAACCGAACGCGGTGCAGGTGGCTTTGGAAGTACCGGTCGATCATGAGTTCGCAGCGAGACCATGACGATCGCGCAAAGATTCTTTCCGCACTAGGCGGCACCAGAGGTCTCATCGACAGCGGCATTCCCTCTGTTCTCTTTCTGGTCGTCTTTAACTTCGGCCACCATCTTCGAACAGCGCTCATAGCCTCCATCGCGCTCTCGATAGTTCTCACGATTATGAGAGTTCTTAAGCGGGAGTCCCTGCAACATGCACTCAGTGGCCTCTTTGGCATTGCAATCTGTGCGCTCTTCGCTGGCCATAGTGGAAAGGCTTCGGCCTTCTATCTTCCTAGTATCTACAAGAACATCGCATTTTTGATTCTCTATGCAACTGCAAATCTCTTACGTTTCCCACTGCTCGGTCTTGTGATCGGACCCATCATCGGTGAGAACCTCGAGTGGCGTAAGAACGTTGCAAGACGGAAGGCATATACGAACGCCGGTTGGCTATGGGTCGCGATGTTTGCACTTCGAATCGCGATTCAATATCCGCTCTATCGTGCCAACAAACTCAACGAGCTAGGCGTGGCAAATTTCTTCCTTGGATATCCGCTCTACCTGATAGTGCTGTGGGGAAGTTGGCAGATAATTCGCCGAACTCCTTCAGTGAAGATCTCCTCTGAAAACGAAGAGGCTTAATTTCCTAAGAGGCAGCTCTTTAGCTCTGATTCGGCCAGCGCGGTCGCTACAAAGAGAAGTTCATCACCGCTGGCCAAGAGCATATGTGACTCTGGTGAGATTACGCGACCATCACGCACAATCGCAGCGAGCGATGAGTTAGCTGGGAAAGAGATCTCTTCAATTGTCTTACCGCATGCAGTGGCATTATCTGGAAGCGTAATTTCAACGAGGTTAGCTTCACCCTTACGGAGTGAGAAGAGTCGGACGACATCGCCAACTGATACCGCTTCCTCAACGAGTGCGCTGATAATTCGAGGGGTTGATACCGCGACATCAACACCCCAAGAGGAGTCAAAGAGCCACTCATTCTTAGGATGATTAACGCGAGCGACAACACGTGGAACGCCGTATTCGGTCTTGGCAAGAAGAGAACAGACGAGGTTTACCTTGTCATCACCAGTTGCGGCTACCAACACTTGGCAACCATCTAACTTAGCGTTATCGAGTGACGCAATTTCACATGCATCGGCGAGGAGCCATTCTGCTGTTGGTACAGACTCCATCTTGAGTGCTTTTGGATCGCGGTCGATCAGAAGAACATGATGGCCATTGCCTAAGAGTTCTCGAGCGATAGCACGACCGACATTTCCTGCTCCAGCGATTGCGATACGCATTAGTGCCCCTCAGGTGACTTAGCGAGAATGGCATCTACCTCAGGAAGATCTGTCTCGGTGACCATGACATGGACGAGATCACCTTCCTGCAAGACGGTCTTATCATCAGGAATCAGACCTTCGCCGAGACGGGTGATGAAAGCTAATCGCGCGGGTGTTAAATCTTCAATGAGCGAGGCCGGCTTGCCATACCAATTTGCTTCCAGGCTTACTTCGCAGAGTTGAATGAGCCCACTTGCATCGCGCCACTCCGACCGCGAGCCTTCCGGAACCAAGCGACGCAGAATTTGATCTGTGGTCCAAAGGACGGTCGCAACCGTAGGAATTCCAAGGCGTTGATAGATCTCTGCGCGACCCGCATCGTAGATACGCGCCACAACATTTTCGACACCATAGGTCTCGCGCGCAACACGTGCCGCCAAAATATTCGAGTTATCGCCATTAGATACTGCAGCGAATGCATGGGCTTCAGCAATCCCTGCCTCAAGGAGGGTATCTCTATCGAAACCAACTCCAGCAACGGTACGACCATTGAAATTTGGTCCAAGACGGCGGAATGATTCACGATTTTGATCGATGATTGCGACGGTGTGACCGGCAGCTTCGAGCTCTAGCGCTAAGCCAGAACCAACTCGACCGCACCCCATGATGACTACATGCACACGCAAACCCTACCGCGAATCTGGGTTAGGGTTGGTAAATGGAAAACGAGAGTCTTGATTACCAGCCGATAGAAGAGCGCGAACGGCTCCAAGTAGGGGATCAGGTCACCGTTGACATCCTTGGACCGGCCCATGGTGGCCACTTCATCGCTCGTCATGAAGGTCAAGTCCTCTTCGTCCGACACGCGATTCCTGGCGAACGCGTTCTTGTTGAAGTGACGTCAGTTGTATCAAAGGTAACCCGAGCCGATGTAGTTGAGGTTTTAGAAGCATCCGACCATCGAGTCTCACCTCCTTGCCAATTCTCTGGCGCTGGTGGCTGTGGTGGCTGCGACTTCCAGCATATTGAGATTGGTTATCAAAGAGAGTTGAAGGCAGCAATCGTCACCGAGCAATTCGCTCGCCTTGGGAAAATTGATTTGGCTGCACTCGGGCTCACGTGCGAAGTTCGCGGAGTAGAGCCATCGGATGGACTCCATTGGCGCACACGTATGGATTTCGCAATTTCAGATTTCGGCAAGATTGGTTTCTACAAGAGCCGCAGCAAAGAGGTCCAAGAGATCGATGATTGTTTAATCGCGGTCGAAGAGATGAATGTGCCTGCACTTGCAAGTAAGACGTGGAATGGTGATGCGCGTATCGAAGTTGCGACCTCATCATCGGGCGAGACGAATGTCTCTCGAGGTGGACGAAGCCTCTCCGGGCCAACTCAACTTCATGAAGTTGTCGAAGGCATGACATACACAATCTCACCAGTAACTTTTTGGCAGGCGCACAGATCTGCACCTGCCTCACTTGTTGAACATGTGATGGAGACGCTCGATGTTCGCCCGGGCGATACTGTCTGCGATCTCTACGGTGGGGCTGGACTTTTCAGTGGCGCACTTGCACAAGCGGTCGGACCAAAAGGAAAGGTGCATCTGATCGAGTCAGATCGTCGCGCACTCAGTGACGCAGCATCAATCTTCAAGGGCTACTCAAATGTTCAGATCCACTCTGGAATGGTTGAGCAGCTACTTCCTAAGATTGAGAAGGTAGATCTCGTACTTTTGGATCCGCCACGCACCGGTGCTGGTGAAGTAGTCGTTCTCACTCTTCTCAAGCTTCGACCAACTTCTATCGTCTACGTCTCCTGCGACCCTGCCTCCCTCGCTCGGGATGCGAAATGGATCACAGAAGGTGGCTACACGATGGATTCGATCGTGGCTTTCGACCTCTTTCCTATGACCCAACACGTAGAGACCGTGGTCCGCTTTAACCTCGCCTAGCGAAATCACTAAGATGAGGGCATGAGCAAGAACTCCTTTAACGCCAAGAAGTCGCTATCTGTTGCAGGTAAGAGATATGAGATCTTTGATATCACCGCTCTTGAGGGATCTGCGGACCTGCCTTACAGCCTGAAGATTCTCCTTGAGAATCTCCTCCGCACTGAGGATGGTGCGAATATCACGGCTGAGCAGATCACAGCACTTGCACAGTGGAACCCAGCGTCGACTCCGGATACTGAAATCCAATTCACACCTGCTCGCGTCATCATGCAGGACTTCACCGGCGTTCCTTGTATCGTCGATCTAGCCACAATGCGTGAGGCGATTGCTGAGCTCGGGGGAGACCCAACCAAGGTCAATCCACTCGCTCCTGCCGAACTCGTCATTGACCACTCTGTGATTGCAGATGTATTTGGAACGAAGACCTCCTTTGAAGAGAACACCGATATTGAATATGGCCGCAACCAAGAGCGCTACCGGTTCTTGCGTTGGGGACAGACCGCCTTCGATGAATTCAAGGTTGTTCCACCTGGTACTGGAATTGTTCACCAGGTAAATATTGAGTACCTCGCCCGCGTCATTATGACTCGAACAGTTGATGGTGTTCTTCGCGCTTATCCAGATACTGTTGTGGGCACCGATTCTCATACCACGATGGTGAATGGTCTAGGCGTACTTGGATGGGGAGTTGGCGGTATCGAAGCCGAAGCCGCGCTTCTTGGCCAACCAGTATCGATGTTGATTCCACAAGTACTTGGATTCAAACTCTCTGGCGATCTTCCTGTCGGCACAACTGCAACCGATCTTGTCCTCACCATCACTGAAATTCTCCGTAAAGTTGGCGTCGTTGGAAAGTTTGTAGAGTTCTATGGGCCTGGCGTAACAAAGCTTGCGATGGCGACTCGAACAGCTATTGGAAATATGGCGCCGGAATACGGATCTACCTGCGCAATCTTCCCAGTAGATGATGAGACTCTAAATTACCTACGCCTTACTGGTCGAAGTGATGATCAGATCGAACTCGTCGAGAAGTATGCGAAGACCAATGGTCTCTGGCATAACGCTGATCTCGCACCACGATTCTCGGAAACGGTCGAACTCGATCTCTCTACAGTCGTTCCATCAATCTCCGGACCAAAGCGTCCGCAGGATCGCATCTCATTGAGTGCATCCAAAGAGTCCTTCGAGAAGATACTTCCTTCCTACGTGACTGAGAAGACCACAACGACCGCCGTGCCGTATACCCAATCGGGTAAGAGCTCAGAGTTGAAGAATGGCGCAGTCGTAATCGCCTCCATCACTTCGTGTACGAATACATCGAACCCATCTGTCATGATCGGTGCGGCGCTTCTCGCCAAGAAGGCGGTCGAGAAGGGCCTCACTTCAAAGCCTTGGGTGAAGACTTCGCTCGCTCCGGGTTCAAAGGTTGTTACAAATTACTTCGACAAGTCAGGTCTTACGCCTTATTTGGAAGGCCTTGGCTTTAACCTCGTTGGCTATGGTTGTGTTACATGTATCGGAAATTCAGGGCCACTCCCAATCGAAATCAGCAAGGCGATTAATGAGAATGATCTTGCAGTTACCGCAGTTCTCTCGGGTAACCGTAACTTTGAAGGTCGGATCAGCCCAGATGTGAAGATGAACTACCTCGCTTCACCGCCACTCGTCGTTGCTTACGCGCTGACCGGAACTATGGATCATGACTTTGAATCTGATCCGATTGGTAACGATCAGAACGGCGCTGCCGTCTATCTTAAAGATATCTGGCCTTCACAGTCAGAGATTCAGGCAGTCATCGATTCAGTGATCTCTTCAGATATGTTTAAGAAGGATTACTCAACTGTCTTTGATGGCGATCATCGTTGGAAGTCGCTTGCGACACCAACTGGAAAGACCTTTGAGTGGGACGAGAAGTCGACCTATGTTCGCAAGCCGCCATATTTTGACGGTATGCCACGCGAGCCAAAGGCCGTCACTGATATTTCATCAGCCCGCGTGCTTGCGGTCCTTGGTGATTCGATCACCACAGATCACATCTCACCTGCAGGAAATATCAAGGCAGATTCTCCAGCTGGTAAGTATCTGGCAGATCACGGCATCGACCGCGCAGATTTCAACTCTTATGGCTCTCGTCGTGGAAACCACGAAGTTATGATCCGTGGAACCTTCGCGAATATTCGTTTGAAGAATCTCTTGCTTGATGATGTTTCTGGTGGCTTCACCCGTAACTTCCTACGCAACGGTGAGCAGTCAACTATTTATGACGCTTCAATGGAGTATCAAGCACAATCTATTCCACTCGTCATTCTGGCTGGAAAAGAGTACGGCTCTGGTTCCTCACGTGACTGGGCAGCGAAGGGAACTGCACTCCTTGGAGTGAAGGCAGTGATCGCTGAATCCTTCGAACGTATCCATCGCTCTAACCTCATCGGTATGGGAGTGCTCCCTCTTCAGTATCTACCAGGGGAGAGCGCTACCACTCTTGGACTCACAGGAGATGAGACCTTTGATATCCAAGGGATCGTCGCTCTTAATGATGGTACAACTCCAAAGACAGTGACGGTTGTTGCTGACGGCAAGAGCTTCCAAGCGCTCGTCCGCATCGATACGCCAGGTGAGGCGGATTACTACCGCCACGGTGGCATCATGCAGTACGTCCTCCGATCACTCCTCAAATAGGAGAAATCGGGCGAAGTTGCCCTTGAGAGATTAGACTTGAGCCATGCTCGAAGAGATCAACTCCCCAGCCGACCTTCACGGTCGTACTGAGGCGCAGCTCAATGAACTTGCGGCCGAGATCCGCTCGTTCCTTATTGAGAAGGTCTCTCGAAGTGGTGGCCATCTAGGTCCTAACCTAGGCGTCGTCGAATTATCGATTGCCATGCATAGGGTCTTTCACTCTCCACATGATGTGATGGTCTTCGATACTGGTCACCAGAGTTATGTCCATAAGATTCTTACTGGACGAGCCGATAAGTTTGACCTCCTCCGACAAGCCGGTGGAATCTCTGGGTATCCAAGCCGAGCTGAATCTGAACACGATGTCGTAGAAAATTCACATGCATCAGGCGCTCTCTCATGGGCCAGTGGCATCGCTTCAGCCTTCAAAGTCCAAGGCATCAAAGACCGGAAAGTCGTTGCGCTCGTTGGAGATGGTGCACTGACCGGTGGAATGTCATGGGAAGCCCTTAATAACATCGCGGCAAATGAAGAACTTCCACTCGTCATTGTCGTCAATGACAATGAGCGAAGTTACTCGCCAACTATTGGTGGACTTGCGACCTATCTTTCGACCCTTCGTGCAACGAGCGGATATGAGAAGTTCCTAGATTGGGGCAAAGGAGTTCTCGAACGCACTCCAGTAGTTGGCCATCCCATCTATGAGACGTTGCACGGCGTGAAGAAGGGCATCAAAGATATCGTCGCACCGCAAGGCATGTTTGAAGATCTCGGGTTGAAATATATCGGCCCAGTCGATGGACATAACATCGCAGCGATCGAGAGCGCACTCGAGCTCGCGAAGGATTTCGGCGCTCCAGTCTTGGTGCATGTCATAACGGAGAAGGGTCGTGGCCATGCGCCAGCGATCATGGATGAAGCTGAGAAATTCCATGCGGTCGGTGTTGTAGACCCTGCGACCGGTGTATCGCTTGCGAAATCTGTTACATCGTGGACATCGATCTTCTCTGATGAGATTGTTCAGATAGCCAAGTCTCGTCCAGATATCGTCGCTCTCACCGCAGCAATGCAAGGACCGACCGGGTTAGATCCCTTTGCGAAAGAGTTCCCCGACCGAATTTTTGATGTTGGCATTGCAGAACAACATGCGGTTACTGCGGCTGCAGGTATGGCCTTTGCAGGCCTGCACCCGGTTGTAGCCGTCTATTCCACCTTCTTGAACCGAGCATTTGATCAGCTCTTACTAGATGTTGCGCTCCACAAAGCGGGAGTTACCTTTGTTCTTGACCGAGCTGGAATAACTGGCGATGACGGTGCATCTCACAACGGTATGTGGGACCTCGCACTTACTGGAATTGTCCCTGGCTTGCAGATCGCCGCACCTCGCGATGGTTCACGGCTTCGTGAGTTGCTTCGCGAATCTGTACTTATCAGTGATGGTCCAAGTGTCATTCGATTCCCAAAGGGCGCAGTGATCCCAGATATTCCAGCTTTTGAACGGCGCGATGGAATCGATGTTCTCTATCGCGGCGAGAGCGCAGATATCCTCTTCATCAGCGTTGGAGCGCTTGCGCATATTGCGGTTGAGGCAGCAGCACAGGCCTATCGCGAAGGCGTTGGTGTAACGGTCATCGATCCACGCTGGGTCAAGCCGTTGCCGAAATCACTCATCTCAATGGCAGGAAGATATAAATCTGTTGTTGTTCTCGAAGATGGCATTGAGCATGGCGGCATTGCGAGCACGATCTCAGAACTCTTCCGCGAGCATGACATCACTATCCCAGTGCACTCTATTGGAGTCCCACTAAAGTTCTTCGACCATGCAAAGCGCAACGACATCCTTGCCGAGATCGGAATCTCAGTTCAGAGCATTACTCGATCTCTCGTTGGATGGAGCTCATTGAGCGCCAGCAACACCTCTACTTTGGAAGAGATGCAACTCCCGCAGGATGGAAAGTCGAACCAGCAACGCTCGCACTAACTCCTTCACGGTCTAGGTAAGGCAGGATGCCTCCAAGGTGAAGTGGCCAGCCACAACCAAGCAACATACAGAGATCAATCTCTGCGGCAGTAGCGACAACACCCTCATCGAGCATCATGCGAGCCTCTTGTGCAAGTGCGTTCAAAGCGCGAGTGCGGACCTGCTCAACCGTTGATGGTTGATCTCCGCCCTTAATGAGTGCGAGAGCATCAGGGTTTACAACCTGCTTGCCATCAGCGTCCTTAATGTAGAAGGCGCGAATTCCGTTGGCCACGAAGGCTTGCATCGTTGGAGAGATCTTGTAGCGATCACCCAGCTCATGATGAAGCGTCTCAGCAACGTGGAGTGCAACACCAGGCCCAACTAATCCGAGGAGTTGTAGCGACGACATCGGAAGCCCGAGAGGAATCATCGCTGCATCAGCGATCTCAGGCGGGGTGCCTTCATCGATGGAATCCGTGATCTCTCCCATGAAGCGAGTGAGCAGACGGTTCACAACGAAGGCAGGTGAATCCTTGACGATCACCATGGTCTTCTTGAGCTCTTTACCGATGGCAACAGCAGTAGCTGTCGTCGCGTCATCAGTTGATTCGGTACGAGCAATCTCTAGAAGTGGCATCACCGCCACCGGATTGAAGAAGTGGAAGCCAATAACGCGTTCTGGATTCTTCAAGCCTTCTGACATCTTCGTCACAGACAAGGATGAAGTATTTGTCGCGAGAATGCATTCGGGTGAAACGATCGACTCAAGTTCGGTGAAGAGTTTCTGCTTGAGTGGGAGTTCTTCAAAGATCGCTTCGATAATGAAATCGCATCCGGCATATGCTTTCTTATCGGTTGATCCTGAGATTAAGCCAGAGAGTCGAGCTGCACCTTCAGGGGAGAGGCGTCGCTTTTCTACTAGCTTCTGAATTTCAGCGCCGATATATGCGAGGCCTTTATCGACTCGCTCTTGATCAAGGTCGGTGATGACGACAGGCACCTTCAAATTGCGCAGAATGATGAGCGCTAGTTGAGAGGCCATAAGGCCTGCACCAACAACGCCAACCTTCGTCACCTTCCGTGCCAAGGCTGCCTTCGGTGCACCCTCAACCTTCTTGCGCTTCTTCTGGATGAGATTGAAGGCGTAGAGAGATGCTCGAAGTGGGTCGCTCATAACGAGATCCGTGAGAGCAGTATCTTCGGCATCAAATCCTTCTCCGCGGGATGAGGTTTGAACTGCCTTAATCAGAGCAAGGGCTTTCTTAGGGGAGGCGATTTCAGCCTTTCCATACTTCTTCGCAATAGCTGCTTCACCTGTTGCGATGGCAGCGTCCCATGCCGATTGATCCTTGGTGTGATCTGCGCGATCGATGGTGATCTTGCCGCTGACAACATCAGCGGCGAACTTCACGGACTTTTCGAGGAAATCTGCCGGCTCAAAGAGTGCATCGGTGATGCCGAGTGCTTGAGCATCCTTGGCGCGAAGCATCGTATTGTTGTTAAGCGCGTTGGTGATGATTACTTGGACAGCTTTCTCAGGGCCAATGAGTTGAGGAAGAATTGTTGCTCCACCCCATCCCGGAACTAACCCTAGGAATACTTCTGGAAGTGCAGTGAAGGCAGTTGATGAGATTGTTCGATAATCGCAATGCAGGCCAATCTCAAGTCCGCCGCCCAGAGCTAAGCCGTTGATGAAGGCGAAGGTAGGTTTCTTGGTCTCGTTCAATCGGCGCAATACATCGTGGCCCAATTTTCCGATTGCCATCGCCTGTGACCGATCGGCCAAGAATGAGATGGCAGATAGATCTGCACCAGCAGCAAAGATAAATGGCTTACCTGTAATCGCGATTGCAACTGCAGAGCTTGCTTCTGCCTCGGTGATTCGTTCATTTAATTCCAGGAGAGTCTTCGCTCCCAAAGTATTTGGACGATTGTGATCGAGACCGTTATCTAGTGTGATGAGAGCGAGAGTGCCTGATCCACCGAAGGCAGCGAGATCAACCTCGCGAAGGAAAGAGTGGGTGACGACTTCTTCTGGCGCACCATCTGGCAGTGAAAGAGATGTATCCATGAAGTTATGCAACCTTTCCAGATGTGCCGTTGAAGTGTGGGTTCTCCCAAATGACAGTTCCACCCATTCCGAGACCGATACACATGGTGGTGAGGCCATAACGCACTTCTGGATGAAGTTCGAAACCGCGAGCCAAGTTGAGCATCAAACGGATGCCTGATGAGGCGAGTGGGTGACCGACCGCAATCGCTCCGCCATGAATATTGACGCGAGGATCATCATCAGCGATTCCGAAGTGATCGAGGAAGGCAAGAACCTGAATTGCGAAGGCCTCGTTTACTTCAAAGAGACCGATATCTTCGATAGAGAGACCAGCCTTCTTTAACGCCTTTAATGTCGATGGAACTGGGCCATATCCCATGATCTCTGGCTCAACGCCAGCGAAGGCGAAGGAAACGAGCTTTGCCTTGATTGGAAGTCCGAGTTCAAGCGCCTTCTCTTCACTTGCGAGAATCGCAGCAGTGGCTCCATCGTTGAGGCCAGAAGCATTTCCTGGAGTCACTCGACCAGCAGCTCTGAATGGCGTCTTCAATCCAGCAAGACCTTCCATCGTCGTTGTTGGGCGAGGAGCCTCATCAACAGTTGCGATTGAGTAACCAAGTTCTGGATTACGAATTGCTACAGGAATGAGATCTCGTTGAATTTCACCAGCAGCATATGCAGCCGCGGTCTTCTGCTGTGAAGCAAGTGCATAAGCGTCCGCGCGTTCTTTAGTGAGATGAGGGAATTTGTCGTGTAAACGCTCAGCAGTATTTCCCATGGCGAGTGCATCGCCCTCAACTAATTTCTCGGCAAGGTATCGAGGATTTGGATCCATCAATTCACCCATTGGGTGATTTCCCATATGTTCAACACCGCCTGCGATGGCAATGTCGTAGGTGCCCATCGCGATTGCGCCAGAGAGAGTTGTTACCGATGTCATCGCACCAGCACACCAGCGATCGACAGAGTAGCCCGGAACGGTATTTGGAATTCCAGCAAGAAGTGAGGCGCTGCGGCCAATATTCATTCCTTGATCACCAGTTTGCGTAGCGGCTGCGATCGCAACATCATCGATCTGATCTAGCGGCAACTGCGGATTGCGTTCAAAGAGTCCGCGCATGGTTCGAACCATGATGTCATCGGCTCGCGTGCCCATGTACAAGCTTCCGGCCTTACCAAATGGGGATCGGACTGCATCAACTAAGACGACGCGATTCATAGGGACCCTTCGCTCTGAACTCTCCCTACAAGCCGCCGTTGAGACGGGGGAGGCATTCACCTGCTGAAAGGTTACTCGTCAGTAGGGTAAATGTGAACTCTGACTAAGGTCAGATTTCAAGCGTCGATCTGGGCCAGGTGGCCGAGCTTTCGGTATGGCTTATCTTCCGCTTATCTTCCGCTTATCTTCCGCTTATCTTCCACGAAGGCGGCGAGCGATAATCGATTGATCACCCTTGGCCTCGAGATCAGCGATGATGATCGCCAGAGATTCACGGACGATGCGACCGCGATCAACTGCCAATCCAAGATCGCCACGAAGAGCCAGGCGTGCCTGCTCTAGATCGTAGAGCTCATCAGGGGATAGGTAGACCGTGATCTTCTCATCGTGGCGTTCGCGACCACTTGGTGAGCGATCAAAACTATTTGTACGACGACGTGGAGTCTGGCGGACAGATTTCTTTGCAGCGGTCGCCATAGGCGCAGTGGGTACATCTTCTGCAGCGGTTGGAGCAGCATTTGGAACAGCGCTGAGAGTTGTAGATTGACGGAAGAGTTCATCTGCACCTGGAAGTGTTACGCGTCTGCTCATTTGCTGCCTCCTCGGGCGATTAATTCACGAGCAAGTCTGCGATAGGACATAGCGCCTACCGAGCTGCTGGCAAAGGTTGTGATGGGTTCACCTTGTGATGTTGATTCAGAGAAACGAATAGTTCTGGCGATGATGGTGTCGAAGACTTCATCAGGGAATTGAGTTGCGATGAGTTCAAGAACTTCACGAGAGTGAGCAGTCTTGCGATCAAAGCGTGTGGCAAGAATTCCATCAATATGGAGATTTGGATTCGTATTATCTTTGATCGTCTGAATAGTGCTCTTTACTAGCGCCAAACCATGGATGGCAAAATACTCACACTCCATAGGAATAATTACTCCAGCGGAAGCGGTCAAAGCATTGACTGTCAATGTTCCGAGCGATGGTGAGCAATCGATCAAGATCACGTCGTATTCATTGATGATGGGAGCAAGGAGTTTGCGCAACTTATGTTCTTTCGCAATCTCGCTGACGAACTTTGCTTCAGCTGCTGCCATATCTTCATGTCCACGGATGAAATCCATACCCGGCACATTTGACTTCAAAATGGCATCATGAATATCGGCACTTGGATCATTTAAGAGATACCAAATTGAGTTGTACTGCTCGTTCTCGTAAGGCTTGATTCCTAGTCCGATTGTCATTGAGGATTGGGAGTCAAAGTCGACGAGAAGAACGCGGCGTCCCAATTCAGCGAGCGCAGCGCCAAGATTGATAGTGGTCGTGGTCTTACCGACTCCACCTTTTTGATTCACAACTGAGATAACGCGAGCCGGACCCTCAGCAGGCGCAGCGAAGACATCGGGGAAGTTGATTGGCTTCTTGCTTAAGATCGCCGAGGTTTGAGCAAGCTCATCGTCGCGATTTGTCGACTTAGCGTCGAAGCGAGAAACCTGTGAATTTACTTTGGCCATGGCGCGACTCTATGGCGCGTGTATTCGAAAAGGCAAGCCCGAGTGAGTACGGTTCACCCATGAGTGAAATGCCGATCGAGAGTCTAGATAATCTCGGCAGCCTCGGGGATGACGCCCCTGTAGCGACCCCAGAGGTGGCAGAAACAACTGGTTTCTCAGTGCACCTCACTAACTTTGACGGTCCCTTTGACCTTCTTCTTCAGCTTATCTCTCGCCACAAAATGGATGTCACAGATGTGGCTCTTAGCGTTGTCACCGACGATTTCATCGCCTATATACGCGCCCTGGAAGGCTCTGAAGAGGGCTGGGATCTCGATCAAACCACTGAATTCCTCGTAGTTGCTGCAACGCTTCTAGACCTCAAAGCAGCCCGTTTATTGCCATCTGGCGAGGTAGAGGACGAGGGTGACCTAGCACTTCTCGAAGCTCGAGATCTCCTCTTCGCCCGCTTGCTCCAATACCGAGCCTTTAAGGAGATCGCAGCGATCTTCAACGAGCGAATCGAACTGATCACCAAGACCTTCCCACGCACCGTCGCTCTCGAGCCTCACTTTGCTCAGCTCTTGCCAGAGGTTCTGATCGGGGTAGGCGCCGAGCGCTTCGCGGCGATTGCTCAAAGAGTCCTTTCGCCAAAGGTCGAACAGGTCCTCTCGATCGAACATATTCACCGCCCCCTCGTAAGCGTGACCGAAGAGGTTGCGAAGATGGTCGATAGCCTGCGTTCCTCGGGCCGTTCGAGCTTCCGGGCCCTCATCGCTGACGCTGACTCCACACTTGTCGTCGTGGCCCGTTTCCTGGGTCTCCTCGAGCTATACCGTGAAGGTGTCGTCCGATTTGAGCAAGTCATAGCCCTTGGGGAGCTCCAGGTGACCTGGGTTGGAACAGCCACTGGCGAGATTCAAGTAAGCGATGAGTTCGATTTACCTCCACTCCTCTATGAATCTGAGACGAAAGAAGAGTAAATGTCTAAAGAAGAAATCCAGAGATCTATCGAAGCGATCCTCATGGTCGTCGATGAACCGCTTGCCGAGGTTGTTCTCGCTCAGATCATTGAAGTTCCCACAGAGGAGATCGCGGCGATCCTGGCTGAGATGGCCGAGAGTTATGATCGCGAAGGGCGTGGATTCCAACTCCGGCATATAGCTGGGGGATGGCGCTTCTATAGCCACCCAGATCTCGCCCCGCTCGTAGAGAAGTTCGTTCTAGATGGCCAGCAGAGTCGCCTCACCCAAGCAGCTCTTGAGACTCTCGCTGTTATCGCCTACCGTCAGCCAATTTCGCGCGCTCGAGTCTCGGCAATTCGAGGCGTCAATGTCGAAGCGGTCATGAAGACGCTCGTCACCCGCGGCCTCGTGGAGGAGTCCGGAACGGAGCACGAGACCGGCGCAACCCTCTACCGAACTACCTCCTACTTCTTTGAGAAGCTCGGGGTCAATAGCGAATCTGACCTCCCTGCCCTCGCTCCATTCCTGCCAGATGTCGACGGTTTGGATGAGGTGCTCGCAACCCTTACCGATTAAGGCCCTGCAGCCGCTTCCGCGATTGGGAGCATCTGTCGGGGGAGGGTAGGATAGGCAATCCAAGTTTCACTCGTGTTTACCCACGACCTACCCATGAATCGTAGAGATTCCGGAGCCCACCATGCCTTTAGTTCGCCTACATAAAGTCCTCGCTGAGGCAGGAGTCGCCAGTCGTCGCGCCTCTGAAGAGCTCATCCTCGATGGTCGCGTTAGCGTCGATGGAATCCAAATCACCGAACTCGGGTACAAGATTGATCCAGAAATCAATCAAGTAGAAGTAGATGGTGAGGCAATTTCAGTAAATAAGTCTAAAAATTACCTTGCTTTCTATAAACCAAAGGGAATTTTGTCTACCATGTCAGACCCTGAGGGTCGCCCAAATCTCGGCGACTTTTTCCAGGGACGAAATGACCGCCTCTTCCACGTGGGCCGCCTGGATAAGGATTCTGAAGGTTTGATCCTTCTTACCAACGATGGCGATGTAACCCACCGGGCAACCCATCCTTCATACGGATTGGTGAAGCGCTATTTGGTAGAGATTGAGGGAACCCTCAATAAGGCCGATATCGATGTGCTCCTCAAGGGAGTCGAACTCGAGGATGGCCTAGCCCGAGCCCTCGATGTAAAGAGCGTCCGAGAGATCTCCCAGAAACATTCGTGGGCAGAGGTTTCGATCCATGAAGGTCGATATCACATCGTCCGCCGTATGTTCATGGCCCTAGAGCTTCCGGTCGTGAGATTGATCCGTACGGACTTTGGACCGATCTCTATCGGCGAGCTCAAAGAGGGTCGATGGCGAAACCTCAATGAGGGAGAATTAGTAAAGCTCTTCAAAGACTTAAAGTTAAAACGATAAATCGAAATCCCCTCTAGCGTTAAAACGTTTTATCGATATTAAAGGCTGAAAATATTAACGCTTTATCGACATAAATGTGCATAGATTGCCGGACTCATAACCATTTATCGATAATATGAGGATTCGCTTGGTATCCGTTTTTGAATATCGACAATGCAGATCTTACAAATATCGCTAAAAAGGTTTGGTGTTAACACGATAAAAATCTAATCGAAGAGGGCTAGACGAGCGGTAAGGTTGGATCATGAAGGTAAGAGCTTTTCGCGGTGCGACCCAATTGCAGGGCGATGACCCGATCGAAATGGAGTCGGCAGTCTGCGAACTCCTGACTGAGATCTTCGCTGCGAACTCGATAGCCAACGAGGACCTCATCTCAATCCTCTTCACATCGACCCCGGACTTGCAGTGTGAGTTCCCAGCAAAGACGGCGAGATCGCTCAATCTGGGTGATGTTCCTCTTATGTGCGCAGTCGAAGTGGATGTTGAAGGTGCCCTTCCTCGTATCGTACGAGTCATGGTCCACGCTCATTCTGCGCTGGAGCGCAGCGCAATTCGACACATTTATCGCCGTGGAGCAGAGGCTCTTCGACGAGATATCGCTCAATAATGCCTAACCAGATGAAGATCCGCATCGTGGGTGCAGGACTTATGGGTACTTCACTAGCTCTCTCGCTCAAGAGCGCGGGGCATGAGCTCGAGATGATTGACCAAAATATCGATCATCAACGCATGGCTCGCGATCTTGTAGGTACCGGCTCAATGACGAACCCTGATCTGATTGTGATTGCAACTCCGGTAGAACTCGTTCTGGAGGTCCTAAAAGAGCAATATCAGCAGAACCCTGATGCAAGGTTTATAGATATTGGGGGATTAAAGTCCAATCTTCTACTTGAGGTTGCAACTATTCCGGGACTAAATTCTCGATTCCTCGGCACACATCCGATGGCTGGGCGTGAGATCGCGGGTCCAGAGGGGGCTAGAGCCGATCTCTTTGAAGGTCGAGCATGGATTCTCACGCCAAGTTCTCAAACTGATCGACAATTCCTTGAAGCGATTAAAGGGTTGGTCGAAAGTACTGGAGCGACAACCTTCGAATTAGAGCCTGAGCTCCATGATGAGCAGATTGCGCTCATTTCTCATCTGCCCCAGGTAGTTGGTTCCCTCCTAGGAGGAGAGCTCGACGGTAGGGATCCAGAAGAGCTGACGTT